>JAUWJM010000032.1 GCA_030607715.1 Candidatus Aerophobota bacterium | reverse complement strand
TGATCCAGCCTCTGAAATAGTCGGCAAAATAGGGTATGCAGTACCACCTGGGTTTGAAGTAAATGGAAAAGTAAATCAATCCAGTATATTAGCAGGTGGATATACTATGTTTATCTCCAAATACTCAAAACATCCAGAAGCAGCCTATCTTGTAACACAGTATTTGTCTAGCAACTACGCTATGGTTCCAATGTGTCAGGTATATGATGGCACTGAAGACCCAATACGCCTCTCCACTTTTGCCGACCCTCGTATAAAGAAGCTTTTTCCAGGTGCTGATAGATTTAGTCCTGTTCACAAAGCTTGTTTAGAAAGGGGGTACCCTGAGCCCATCATACCTGGATATAACGAATATACGTCGAAACTGGAAATTGAGATTTCTAACTACATGGTAGGGAAGAAAACCGCCCAGGAAGCTTTAGATAAGGCAGCTCAAGAGTGGAATCGTATCACGCAAAGAATGGGAAAAGATCGCCAGAGGAAATTTTATAAAGCTTTAATGAAAACCATGAATTTGTGGAAGAACATCCCGGATTAGAACTAAATAGTCTGTTCCAGTCGAGAGTAGTTAGTTGAAACTCTCGACTGGCAGCTAAAATTCAGACATGGTTCAATCTTCTGTGAAGTTGTCTAGCTTGGAAGGAACAAAAGGAAAGCTAAGAAGAGAGGAACTTAAAGCGAAAGGAATACTTAATTAGCTTAAGGAGGAAAAGAAATGAGGCGTGTTCAGATAAAAAATGAGAATTTGTGTATCGATTGTGCCGCATGCGAATTAGCTTGCTCATTTCATCACACAGGTTCGTTTTGGCCTTCTAGAGCGAGTATTTTAATCTATCGCAACAACTTAACCAATGAACGAGATATCACTATCTTTCGAACAAAAAATAAAGAAAGATTTGGTTGTGATAATTGTGGGTTGTGTGTGTCTTTTTGTCAAAGTGGGGTTCTACAATATGAGTACACCGAGCAAAGTTTATGTTAGCCAGCTGGTAATTCTGTTCATCTCTCATAGGAAAAGGTGAAAAATGACAAGACAATTAGAATTATGAGAGCTGATAAACAGAGAAATCTGGCTTTGGGAAAGGTCAGCCACTTCCCCTGCACTGAACCCTGCATATGGTAAGGTAACAAGTCATGTGAAGCCAGGGGAAAGGAGGTATCGGGTTGCAGACAAGGAGCCAAAGGGATTGAACCCCGAAATAATTGTCATTGGGAAGGCCAACACGCTTCATTTCGTGGAAGGCAGCATAGCTACTTCTGCTATAGGCGAGGGGGTAGCTGCTTCCTAGGGTCGAAGACCGTGGCATAATATCAAACTACTATATGAAACAAGAGGTAATTTAAGTTTTTGCTCTTTATCATGGGTTTTTCAAGAAAGAGGAGTTCATTTAGCAAATTTTTCTTGGAGGGAAGAAATTTTTCCTAAATGAGAGATAAAATTGACTGAAAAGGTCTGTATACCAATATGTAAGGAGATAGTAAATTTAACAAAAACAATACCTCCTCATAAAAGGTAAAAACTCAACAAAAGGGAAAGAGAGAAAGGAAGGCTTTTTACTCTCTCTGGATGGCATAAAGAAGATAGAGAGGAACTTTGGACCAAAAAGTCTTTCCCAGTATTTTTTATTCTTTGTTCTTCAGTATTTCCTTAAGTTTACCGTTGCCCGAATGACAAGACCAAAGACTCTTTTCAAGAAACTGGCAATATCGGAAAGATAAGATAGCACAGCTGCTCTTTTGATTCCCCTAACTCTTGGGCGCTTTAAGATACCCAGGTCATTTTCCTTGCAGGTAGAATTACTCCTTTCCGATGATGTTCTATAGCTTTTGATCTTTTTGTAGATAGGACTTGCTCTGTGCCACCTTAAGATAAGGCGAGTATGAGAGTTAACTGACATTTTAGTGGAAAAACCATGTTCATTATCTCTGTGGAGACAGTTGGAAGGAGAAGGATTATCAGGTGATTCTTTAAGACACTCTTTTTCACAGGAAAAGCAGTTTCTTTCTATTTTAGGATTGTAACACTTCCACTTGGTAAATCTTCCACAAGGGGCAAAGGGAGTTCCATTTTTATCATAGCCTCTTTTTAAAAGAGCCTCTTCATTTAGGTTTTCACCTCTTGAGTTGTAATCAAAGCCAGGTTCTGAGCCATTTCCTCTACACCATTTATAGTTAGACTCATCATCATAATGACCATCGCCTAAGTCTATAGCTATCTTAAGGTGAGGATGTTGATCTTTGAATCTTTGCCGAAGCTGGATAAAATAGTTTCCCTCGTAGATATTACCCTGTTTAGTTACCGAATCAGAAGATAGTTCAATGCCCAAAAGAGGATTTTTTAAGGTCAAGGTTACCTTGTTGTAGCCAAAGATGTACTCAAGTCTTGATGGATCCTCTTTTGATCTTCTTACTCCTCTTCTTGCCTCAATATCCGAAGGGAGACGGGGACATTTTATGAGACATGTATCTAAAGAGGGGCTCATTTGAATAAGGTTGATGCTTGATTTTAAGGGAAGAAGTATAAGGCCAAGCTCTCTTAGCTTATTCTCTGTTCCTAAGAGACGAGCAGTTCCATCTTGTTCTTTGTTAGGGTCAAAACGGGAAAAGCTAAAGCTAAATAGGTTTATTAAAGGTTTCTTTTTCTTTTCGGGAAAATGGTGAGAAGGACATCTTGCTCTAAACTTGATATTTCTTTCCTAAAACTATTTTCTCGGGATGACTAAGAAGCTTATTTACTCTTCTTTTGATTCTTGGTAAAAGGCCAGTTATTTGAATCCCTTGGCATCCTTTCTCAAAATAATCACATCCCCTAAAACGAGAAAAGGTAGGAAATAGGGTTCCATCGGTGGAGGCGATGAGAGGCCCTGAAAGAAAACCCAAGAAGTAAGCTATATCTACCAAAACTTGTAGAATTTCTCTATATTTTTCCCTTCCACATCTTGCTCGAAAATTGGAAAAATCATTCTCGGAAGGATATGCTCTTTGGTAAGCCCTGCATAGGCCCAGTAACGAAGACCTCTTTGAGGGTCCCTTAGGATCTTACAAAAAGATTTAGTGTGCTTGTAGCCATCAAGAACCCTCGAGATCTCTAGACAGAACATACTGGCTGGATCATAACAGTGATAACCCTTTTTGCCATAAACATCAGCTACTAAAGAGCGGATAAAGGATAAATCAATTAAGCTCACAAACATACGAGATAAGCCCCCATGATCTCTTCATTAGGGGATTATCTCAATATAGCGCTTTTTATATTGATAGTGGGAGAGAAAACGCCTCTCATCCTTGGGAAAGGGATCCTGGAATCTTGATGAAGCCCCCTCATTAGCTAAATTTATTTTCCCGAGAATCTTAGTAAGGGAGAATATACCTAAGTTTTTACTTACGAAATGAGCTGGCATTTTAGCTCATCCGGTGAGGCAGGCACTACAGGCAGTCTCACCGGCTCCTTGAAGCTCGGGAAGAGCGTATTTTCTCTTTAAGAATGTTAAGGTTAATTAAGGTAAGCTCTTCCATAATCTCTTTAGCTCTTTTATAGTTAGAGCACCAAGAAATAGCTTCTTTCTTTATTTCTGGGATTCTTTTGGGAAGACAGAGCATTTGGGTCTTATTGTGTATTCTTGAGGAAAAGTAGCTACAAGTGTGAAGATAACCTCTTTGACACTTACAATTAGGTTTACCACAAGTTCTTTTGTATTCAACTATTGAGCCCCTTAAAAATGGACCTAGCTTACATAACTCTTCTCGCAAGGTTTTTCTTCTTGTGTAGAGAGAGTTTAAAGTAGAGTTAAGCATAATTAAATCCTTTCTTGTTGCATAAATACAACAAGAATATACCACCTAAAAGAGAAATGTCAAAGAGGCTCAATTTTCATTCTTTTCGATTTTGGAAGGGGAATTTTCAACCCAAATTCACAAAAAAACTGGGTTGAAAGGGAGGTAAGAAAAACTGGAAAGGTGGGAAATTAAAGGAAAAGGAATACTTAAACTACCTTATATGAAACAAGGTAAATTACCTTTACAAATCTCAATCGCTAGAATCCTTATGTAACAAGTGAAAGCAAAGTTAATAGTGCCAAACAAAAAATTGTAATGTGCATCTATTAAGGAATAACAACATTAATTGTCAAACTTAGTTTTTAAGGAAGGTATTCCTGAGGAGCCGGGTGAAGGAAAACCTCAAGTCCGGTTCTGTGGAGGGAGTCTAAACCAGAAAGGAGGTTCAAATGGCTTCTAGTCGACATAATAAAATGAATAATAAAGAGGTAAGTAGTTTTTTAGGGCAGGTACTATTTGTAGATTTAGGTTCGGAGACATACTATTATAAGTCTTCTTTTCCTTATTTTGTGGATTTTCTTGGTGGAGTAGGAATCAATGATTGGATTTTATTTACTGAAACTTCTCCTTATTGTGGTCCTTTAAGCCCCGATAATTTACTGATATTTGGAACAGGACCTCTATCGGGGACATTAGCGCCAGGGGGTAGCCGACTTATGGTAACAACAAAGAACTGTGCTACGAAAGGTATAGCTTACAGTAGCGCGGGAGGGAAATTCGCTCCCGCTATGAAATTTGCTGGGATAGATTGCATTGTAATTAAAGGTAAGGCGAGGCAGCCTATTTACCTTCATATTCGAGATAAGCAGGTTAAATTTTGTAATGCCAGCCATTTATGGGGGAAATATACAAATGAAACAGCTTACTTGATCAAACAAGAGCTCAACAGTCCAAGAGTAACTGTAGCTGCTATTGGTCCTGCAGGGGAGAACATGGTTCAAGGTGCTGCTATAATTCTTGACGGGAGAAGATCAGCTAGTCGCTGTGGCGTTGGAACTGTAATGGGGGCAAAGAAGTTAAAAGCTATTGCAGTAGAGGGGAGCGGCAAGGTCGAAGTGGCTGATCCTAAAAGATTTATGGGATTTGTTCGGAGTGCCTGGAAAAAAATTGAAAAATCACAGGTTGCTAAAGATCTTAAAAAAGAAGGAACTTATGGATTGATCCCTTTACAAAATGAAGTATCTTTTAACCCTGCTAGGAATTTTCAAGATGCCGCAATGGCGCCTGAGAAGATGATCAACTTGCGTCCTGATTTTTTCCATAAGTTTGAAACTGGAAGTTTAAGCTGTGATAGTTGTCCTATTGCTTGTGGTAAAGTTTATGAAATTACAGAGGGACCTTACGCCAGATGCATTTGCTGGGGTATACAGGCTGGTTCGCTTTGGGACTTTGGGACCAGATTAGATATTGATTCCGCTGCCTTCGTTATTAAAGCTCATTCTATGTGTAATCAGTTGGGCCTTGACTTGAATACGGTTTCTCCAAGTATTGCTTGGTTATTCGAGTGTTTCGAGAAAGGAATTCTTACTGCTCAAGATACTGAAGGTCTTAATCTCACTTGGGGTAACTATAAAGCTGTTGAAAAACTTATTGAAGATATCGCCTATAGACGAGGATTAGGTAAAATTGTAGCTGATGGATTGCAAAAAGGAGCAAAGCTTTTAGGAAAGAACAGTGAAAAGTATGTCAGCTCTGTAAAAGGGCAAGTTCTTGATGAGCCTCTTAGAGCCATGATAGGATGGGCCTTAGGATGTATGGTTGACTCTAGGGGGGGAACCCACATGAGAGGAGCTCCTATTACAGAATTCTCCCCGGCTTGGTCAAATGAGGTAGCTGAAGCTATCATAGGAGTACCAAATGCTTGTTCTCCTCAAATTTATGAAGGCAAAGCAGCTCTTGTAGTTTATCATGAAAGATTAAAGGTAATAATTGATGCACTGGGAGTATGTTATTACATAAGTCGATACTTTACACCCGATTTGATATCACTAGATGATTATAAAAACTTGCTGAATAGTGCAACTGGAGCTAATTTCACTAAATCTGATCTTTTACTTATTGGTGAGCGAATTATTAATGTAGAAAAAGCATTTAACACTCTTCATGCTAGATTCTCACGGAATGACGATGTGCCTCCTCGTAGGTTTCTTGAGGAAAAGATCAAATCTGGAAAATACAAAGGTGTCAAAATTGATAGGGCAAGATGGGAGAAGATGCTTGATGAATACTACAAACTTCACAATTGGGATGTTCGAACAGGTTTGCAGACCACTAAATGTTTAGAACAACTCGGCTTAGAGAAGGTAGCAAACACATTAAAAAAATATGGTCTTTTGGTCTCTTAATATGAAGCTGCCTTTTAAGAGATAGTCTGTTCTTTACTAAAAAGCTCTGTATACTGGTAGGTAAGGGAAATAATAAATTTCACAAAAACAATGCCCCTTCATAAAAGGTAAAAACTCAACAAAAAGAAAAGAGAAGGAAGGTTTCTTTATTTTCTCTGGATGGCATAAAGAAGATAGAGAGGAACTTTGGGACCAACAAGTTAAATTCAAGTTAAAAATAAATGAGCAAAATTGGAAAGATAATAAAGATTTCGGGTGGGGGGTAATAAAATCACTCCTAATTAACGAAATATTGGAGGGAGGTGAGTAAAGAATTTCCGAGAGAACTCTAAATTAAGTAAAGGAGGTGAGATAAAAGGAGATTTAATGTAGATATTGAGGATGGTATATGATAAAATCCAAAAAAGGAGACTAAAAAATGATGAAAGAGAGACATAAAAGTTTTAAAAAAATTCTTTTCTTTACCTTGATGATGTTGATACTTGTATGTGGTGTAAGCGTGGCATATGCTGAGATGACTCTTGAACAGCTCAAACAAGTTGATCCTGTCGCAGCTCGGGCTGTTGAGGGATTACGTGCACTCAACTTACCTTCGGGTACAGAAATAGGTCTGACCTCCATTTTAGCCGCTTTTTGCCCGAACTGAGAACGATATGCTCCAATTGCCTCCATTTTCTTAGAGTAATATCGGGTAATATCGATGACTATAGTGGGAGAATAATAATCGTGCAATAGGTAAAAGAGAACGAGTTGAGGAGCACAAGGAGGAAAAGGGATACCAAGTTTTTTCAGACGACAATAAAGATTCGAATTTTTCACTAACCGTCCTGTCATGCAATGATCATTGTGCCGATCCTTCCAATAGGGAGCAAGGACAAGATTTGGTTGAAACTCTCGGATTATTCTGGAAATGGTAACTCTGTTCTCATAAGTATCCTCAATTCTAGCATCCCCCAGGTCCAAAGTTCTCCTCAGGGCGGTTCCTAAAATCTTAGCTGCCTTCGATGCCTCCTGGGCAATAACTTCAGGAGTTGCCTTAGAATTCATCTCTCCTCGGGTAAGGTCTATTATTCCTGTTGTCCACCCTAACTCCTTCATCTTTAAAAGGAAACCACCACAGGCTAATTCTACATCATCACAGTGTGCCCCAAAGGCTAAGATATCTATTTTCTTCATAAATTTCTTTAATACCTCCTGTTAAAATAAGAAATTCTTTTCATTTTTTAAGCACCGGAAATGAAGCATTCTAATGCTCTAAGAAATCAAGATTCTTCGATATAATGACAGGTATCGGGGAACGATCTTCTCTGCTGTAAATTTATCCAGAACTCTCATTCTTGCCTGTCTTCCCATTTTTTCTGCTAGATCACCATTAGTTAGAATTTTCAAGGAGTATTCTGCCATGGTGTCTAAATCTCCCACCTTAGCTAAATAGCCATCCTTTCCATGTCTAATTACCTCTGGCAATCCTCCTACTCTGCTGGCAACAACAGGAACCTCTGAGCTCATAGCCTCTAAAGCAGCAAGACCAAAGCTCTCCTGTTCTGAAGGCAGCAAGAAGAGGTCAGATTTCCCTAGAATTTCGAAGACATTCTCTACGTTACCCCAAAAACAGACTTTCTCTTCCAGCCCTAATTTTTCCACCAGTTTTTGAACAGAATATTTCATCGGTCCTTCCCCAACTAAATAAAGTTGACAATCTATTTCTTTGGCTATCATATCAAAGATCTGAACAACATCCGCTACCCTTTTGAGAGGTCTGAAGTTAGAGACGTGGCAGATTTTCTTTTTTTTATCTCTATTCCCTCTTTTATATTTCTCTGAATCTACGAAGTTAGGGATGACCTCTATAGGCTTGGTAAGGTTAAATTTCTCCTCTGTCTCTCTTTTTAAAAAGTTAGAAACGGCAGTTAATCCGTCAGAGTTTGCCATGCTAAACTCAACAATGGGTTTATACGACGGGTTTAGTCCGAGCAAATATACATCTGTTCCGTGTAAAGTAGTGACAATCTTTACTTTACCATGAAGAGCTCTCTTGGCAAGATAGGCAGAAGTTGCGTGGGGAATTGCGTAGTGAACATGGATTATGTCCAGATGATGATGCTCCATAACATCGATTATTTTTGAAGTCAGGGCCAGAGTATAAGGATTATACTCAAATAAGGGATAGGGAGGGACCTCGACTTTATGACAGAGCACTCTGTGATTATGTGCTTGTAATCGAACCGGGCAGGCATAAGAGATAAGATGAACTTCATGCTCCTTGGCCAGGTAAATTCCAAGCTCAGAAGCAAGAATTCCACTTCCACCAAAAGTTGGGTAGCAAACTATTCCGATCTTCATCTTTTCTTCTACTTTTCGAAGTGTAGAGGTTAGTTTTCTTTTAAAATCGAAAAGTTATTACTCTGTGTTCCCCATAATCTGCCTTTAAAAATTCATCATACACAATTTTTAAGAAATCTTGGCCGAACTTCATGAGGTATTCTAACACGTTGAGTTTTCTCTCCTGCAATTCTCCCCGGGGAAAGATATTGTGAGCGGCTTTTTTTATTTGATTTTCCACAATAATGTTTTGCCTTTTCCGATTCCTAACAACTTTATCCTCCAGAAGAGTTATTTCTCTTAACATCCTCCTCAGTGATGCCTGAGAGGCATCCTTTAGAGTGGCATCGATTTCAGTAATAACTTTTTCAATTTCAGAAAAAATTTTTGAGATCCCGTTTCTTCCAGAGTTGAACAGAGAGGTTGTCTCTATTTTTGCCAGTTTTTTAGTTAAAGACTGAGGGAACCTTAGATCCAGAATTCCTAAATTATACTTCTTCAGAATACTCCAAATCTTATTTTCAACAATAGTGGCTCCAAATCGGGGATAAATGAGTGGCATTTCTACCATGAATTCCTCATATATCTCCTTTAATTGGGAAAAATAAGCTATTTCAGAAGATCCGGCAACATAAGCATAGGTTGGAAAGAGGTAATCCTGGGTGATAGGTCTTGTTACAACATTAGCACTAAAACTAAGGGGATTTTTCTCTAAGAGGTCGAGTAGCTCATTGGAAGAATAGGGGTTATTGGCGACATGGAAATCTTTATCGTAAGTTACATTTTTTCTCTCTAAAAAGAAATTACACAAGTTTAAGTTCTTGTGGATAGGAGGATGATATCCTGACTTTTTGAGTCTATCTCCTACCTTATTAAGAATTTTGCTGCACCTGGTTGGGTTCTCTATCATTTTCTAAAACAAGGGAACCATAATCTTTCTCAAATATTTAGGTTCTATGAGAATTAAGCCATATTCCCCCAGCAAAAATATCATTATCCGGGAAAAGATTTCTCCCAGACTTCCCGATCTTTCAGCAAGGTTTTGCAGGTTTTTTAAAAGGGGATTTTTAAATTCAGTATCTGGCGTAACCTCGTCTATCCTGGATATCATCCCCTGCATTTTTTGAGTATCTAATCTGACTTCAGAGGCACTTCTGCCGGTAGATACGGGATAGTTAATCCTCAAAGGCTTGTTCTCTTTCATCAGGTAAACATGGTCAATTTCTGAAAGATCATGGTCCTCGGAAGCATTCCAGAAAATAGGTACCAATGGATGTTTCTTGTCCGAGAGATTGCTAGCCACTATAATAGCGGAAAGAGCCTTGTAAATGGTGTAAAGAGGACCGGTAAAGATTCCTGGCTGTTGTCCGGTAATTACAGCATAAGTATTCTCATCAAGCAGCATCTCAATATTTTCCATAACCTTCTGAGGAGCATCGATTCTACGGTTGTATTCTCTCAGGATTTCCACAACTTGCTCTCTATCTACTTCAACCTTCCTGAATTTTCTTTCCCTGAAGTGACAGGGATAGAAATGGGAAACTCTTTCATACCGGGAAAGATAATCTAAGGTTATGCGGTTAGGAATAATCTCGCTCGCGGGTAAGCTTTCAGTAATCAAGTCGGCAATCCTTCGGCTTCCCATTGAGTAATTCCTCCCAATATGTTGTAAACTTCTGTAAAACCAAGTTCTTTCATTATATCTAGAGCTATTCCGCTACGACGTCCGCTTCGGCAATAAATAAGATATGTTTTACTTTTATCAAGTTCACTGAGCTCATCTTTAAAAGTTTTAGAATAGTAGTTTAAATTGATTGCATTCTCTATATGTCCATTCACGTATTCCTCTGGAGTTCGAACGTCTTTTTTCTGCTTTAAATTTAGGTCTCTTCTTTGTCGAAATCTGAATAGTTTCTTCGTAAATATTCAGTAAACCGCGTCTAACATTTTTTTAATTTTTAGCCATTCAACCTGAATCCTACCATTCTAATTTTACCATATTTTCCCTCTCAAGGCAAATGAATGTTAAAAATTGGCTATAATGATACTGCACACATTAAACCAATTAAATTTTAAAAGTGAACTATCCACTCTAATTTCCGCAATTACAGAGTGCAGTGCAAAATTCGTTCAATTTGCCTTTTTTTAAAACTTCCTATATTATTGGAAAACAATAGGATTTTTCCCTGAAACTGGAAAGGTAAGGGTTGATTAAAATTTTTATTTTTTTATAATTGTGAAAGTGATTACAATTGCAATCTAAAAATTAGGTTAGTAAAGGCACAGACAGTAGCTACAGGAAAGAGCTATTTCAGAAATTGAAAATAAGGGGGAGAGGACTTCGCTTAATAAGCTTAAAGGCAGGTAATATGGATAAAAAAAGAAAAAGAGTTATTTTAAAAAAAACTCCTATGAAAAAAAGGCAACCTCAGGAAAGAGCAAAAGACTTTCATGAGGTTGCCTTAGGATATACAGAGGAAGAGGCAGTGAAGGAGGCAAATAGATGTCTTGAATGTAAAAAACCTTCCTGTGTTCAGGAATGTCCGGTAGAAATTGATATACCTGAGTTTATTAAAAAGATAAAGAAAAAAGAATTTTTAGAGTCGGCTAAGATATTAAAAGAGAATAATCCCCTTCCGGCAGTTTGTGGAAGAGTTTGTCCTCAGGAGGATCAATGTGAGAAAACATGTATTTTAGCGCGTAAAGGCGAATCTGTAGCCATTGGAAGGTTGGAGAGATTTATCGCTGATTATGAGGCAAAGAAGGGTAGTTTGATTTCTCCTTCAGCAAAATCACTTTCCTCTAAAAGAAAGGTAGCAGTAGTTGGTTCAGGGCCAGCTTCTTTAGTATGTGCAAGTGAGCTGGCTAAAAAAGGCTATTCAGTTACCATTTTTGAATCTCTTCACAAGCCAGGGGGAGTCCTGGTTTATGGAATTCCTGAGTTCAGGTTGCCCAAGGATATTGTGAAAAGAGAAATAGATTACATCAGATCCTTAGGAGTAAGGCTAATTACCAATTTTTTTGTGGGCAGAACTCAAACAGTTGATGAGCTAATGAATGAGGATGGCTACAAAGCTGTATTTATAGGGACAGGCGCAGGACTTCCCAGGTTTATGCATATACCAGGGGAAAATCTACTGGGTGTTTATTCTGCCAATGAGTTTTTAACCAGGATGAACTTGATGAAAGCTTTTAAATTCCCGGAATACGATACTCCTGTTAAGGTTGGCAAAAGAGTGGGAGTGATTGGTGGGGGAAATGTAGCTATGGATTCGGCAAGGGTAGCCTTAAGAGCAGGGGCAAAGAAGGTAGCCATTCTATATAGAAGGACAGAAAAAGAGATGCCCGCAAGAATTGAAGAAATAGAAAATGCCGAGGAAGAGGGAATTGAATTTGTATTTTTGGTTGCTCCTGTAGAGTACCTCGGTGATGAAAACGGCTGGGTAAAACAAGCAAAACTTATAAGGATGCGCCTGGGTGAGCCTGATTCCTCAGGCAGGAGAAGACCTATTCCTATAAAGAACTCTGAATTTAAGATGTCTTTAGATATAGTGGTAGTGGCTATTGGACAAATCCCTTCTCCCATGATTGCAAAAACTACTCCAGATTTAAAGGTTCATCCTAAGTGGGGAACTTTAGTAGTTAACGAGGAAACCGGGGCAACCACAAAACCTGGTGTTTTCGCTGGTGGTGATGTAACTACCGGAGCGGCTACTGTTATCTTAGCAGCAGGTGCCGGCAAAAAGGCAGCCAGATATATAGATTATTATCTACAGAATAAAGAAAAAGAAGGGATCTGGAAAGAGCTAAGTAATTAGTGAAATTTGACAACATCTTCTTCTTTTTTTACAGTAAATTACCAAGCTTTTTTTAATTATATCATAATTAGGATGGGGTGATGATATCAAAAGAGGATAAAGAAAATATAGATAAGTTTATTGAGAAATACAAAGAAGATCCTGGCTCTCTTATCTCTATTCTTCAGGAGATTCAAGATATAATTGGTTATCTTCCCGAAGAGATTTTATTCTACCTTTCTCAAAAATTAAAAGTTCCTGAGAGTAAAATATGGGGAATTGTTACTTTTTATGCTCAATTTCACCTTGAACCAAGAGGAAAAAATACGATAAGAGTTTGCCTGGGAACAGCCTGCCATGTTAAAGGATCAAAGAAAGTGCTGGGAAGATTGCAAAAAATTTTAGGGATACAGACAGGTGAAACTACTGAAGACTTAAACTTTAGTCTGGAGACAGTGCGTTGTCTGGGAACCTGCTTTTTAGCGCCGGTGATAATGGTTAATCAAGATTACTTTGGTAGATTGATTCCGGACAGAGTAGAGCAGATAATAGATCAGTACAGAAAGGATTAGCTTATTATGGCAAAATTTTCTAAATTAGAAGAACTCGAGGCTTACAGTAATTATTTATTAAAAAACAGAGAGACTGGAAAAAAGAGAATTAGAATATGTATGACCGGATGTCGAGCATTTGGCGCTCAAGTAATAAAAGATAAATTAAAAGAGGAGATTGAAGCTTCTAAATTGGAGAGAAAAGTAGAAATTATTTCCACTGGATGTCAGGGTTTTTGTGCTCGAGCACCAGTAATGGTGATCGACCCTGATGATATCTTTTACCAACAGATAACCCCATCCGATGTTAAAGAAATTATTTCTCAAACTCTTATTAAAGGAAATTTAGTAGAACATCTTCTCTATAAGAACCCTATCTCCAAAAAACTTATCGTTCACACAACTGATGTGCCTTTTTACAAAGAACAGTTAAAGATTGTACTGCGCAGGTGTGGCAAAATTGATCCCACCAGGATTGATGATTACTTAATTTCTGGAGGATACAAAGGTCTTGAAAGAATCTTTAAAGACAGAATCTCTTCCCAGAAAGTAATAGATGAAATTAAAGAATCTGGGCTTCGAGGAAGGGGAGGTGCAGGATTTCCTACCGGGCTTAAATGGCAATTTACAAAAGATAGTCTTAACCTTCCCAAATATATTATTTGTAATGCCGATGAGGGAGATCCTGGTGCTTTTATGGACAGAGCACTGTTAGAAGGAGACCCTCACTCTGTTATTGAGGGAATGCTTATTGCCGGTTATAGTATTGGTGCAGAGGAAGGTTATATCTATGTCAGGGCTGAGTATCCTATAGCTGTAGAGCATCTCAGGATAGCACTTGCCCAGGCAAAAGATTACGGAATTTTAGGTGAAAATATTCTGGGCACAGGATTTTCCTTTAATATAAGAATAAAGCAAGGAGCAGGAGCTTTTGTA
>JAUWJM010000036.1 GCA_030607715.1 Candidatus Aerophobota bacterium | reverse complement strand
TACCATTTATTATTCCATTTATCGCAAAATGGTGGATAAATTTATTAGCATTCATTGGTATTATAATTGGTTTTTTGAAACCAACAACTAAATTTCCCCATGCAGGACACGTCCTGTTAAGTGCATGGGCATCATTATTTTTTATTACCCAACACCAGATAACGATAGCAGGTTGGATGTTTCCTTTTATTTTCTTATTTTTATTTCTTACAGTTTGGATTCCTTGTTGTATGAGTGACATAATATATCCTCTTTTATTTATGAAAAAAGATTGCTCTGGAGTTTTACCTTAAATTGAAGGAAAAAGCAAAAAAGGCAAAGGACTCATTGCTTATGACGATAAAGGTGGCTATTGCGGGAAATATCATCAATTTTGGAGTAAATAACAGGATAAGCAGCAGATTTAATATTGAAGAAGAACTTGAGAATACCCTTGAGCAAGATTTTGCCATTTTTGATTACGTCGAATTTAAAAGTACTTGGGAAGGTAATGGCATTAAAGTTTTATGGTAAATATGAAAGATAAAAGGGTGACACAATCTGGTAGCACAGAATTCAGTAGCACAGGCTTCCAGCCTGTGATTTCCACAGGCAAGATGCCTGTGCCACCAGGGGGGAGATATGTCAATTTCACTGAAACACTTTTCAATAAGAGATTTAAAACAAAACTATAAGAAAACTTTTGACATTACTAGGAGAGTGGTGAAAAAGTGGTTTTTTGTAGAGGTTTCATTTATGAAACCCGCTTTGTTAACGGGTCCGATGAATCGGACCGCTACAATATTGGGGTTTTTCACCAGTCTCCCAGGATGATTATAAGGATTTTTATAAATGGGATAATTTGCAATGAGATTTTAAAATTAGGAGAAAAAAGTGAGTGCCAGGGTTAAAGTAAAAAGTAAACAATTTGTCTATGAGACAAGGATAAAATGGACAGGAGGTAGGAAGGGATTGCTTACCTCTGAGGACAAACTTCCTATAGAAATATCCACTCCACCTGAGTTTAAAGGTCGTCCCGGGCTTTGGACACCGGAGACTTTATTGGTTGCCTCAGTTGATATCTGCGTGATGACTACATTTTTATATTATGCTGAAAAAAAGAAATTTGAATTGTTAAGTTATGAAAGCTCTGCCAGAGGAGTTCTTGAAAGGGTGGAAAACGAATTTATGTTTTCTACGATAGAGGTTAAACCTGAGATCTTAGTAGTTTCCAATGATGATGTAGAAAGAGCACAGAGCTTGTTAGAGCTTTCTGAAAGAAATTGTTTTATATCTAATTCTCTAAAATCTAAGGTAATCCTAAAACCAGAGATAAGGATATCTCCTCAAGAGAAAAGTTAGATTATTAAAAGAGATGTATCTTAATTTTAGTCTAAGTTAGCTGTTATTCTGTAGAATTTTTTAATTTCCCTTTACATAAAGATCTATCCCCTCAGCAGCTTTTTTAGCATCGGCAATAGCTGTTACTGCATCTAAATCTAAATTGACAATATCACCACCAGCAAAAACCTTAGGTATGGAAGTCTGTCCATTTTCATCAACTTTTACTTTTTTTCTTTCAGTAAACTCAAGCCTCTTAAAGAGCTTCTCAGGTATAAATGAGAAATCAGGTGCTTGCCCTATTGCTTCAATTATCATATCCCCCTTTAAGAGTGTCTTTTTTTCTTCATAGAAAGTAGGATGAAACCTGCCCTTCTCATCGAACACTGACTTTACCTTCATACACAGAAGTCCTTTAACTTTACCTTTCTCATCCAGCTTGACTTCTTTTGGACCCCAAGCAGGATTAAACTGCATCCCTTCTGCTTTTGCATCTTCAATTTCCTCTTCTGTTGCAGGCATCTCATCCCAATCTTCCAGAGAAACAGTTTTGGTTATCACTTTTTGTCCAGGATATTGCATATGCTGAACCCTTAATGCCTCTCTGGCTACATCTATAGCTACATTTCCACCACCTATTACAATAATTTGCTTACCTACTTTTACACCTTTTCCAATTTTGTTCTCTTCTAAAAAATTAAGGGCTAAGAGGCATTTTTCAGAATTTTTAATTCTGGTTGAACGACTTACAATGGTTCCTATTCCTAAATAAACTGCATCATAGTCTTTCATAATATCCTCAAATAAAATGTCTTTACCTATAGTAGTATTGAACCTAAACTCAACTCCTAAAGAAGCAATGTAGTTTACATCCTTATCAATAGCTTCTATGGGTAATCTGTAAAGTGGAGGTCCTATGCGCATCATACCTCCTCCACCAGGTAAAGAATCAAATACAACTGCATTGTGACCTTTAAGCCTTAAAAAATATGCTACCGATAAACCACCTGGACCTGCTCCTATAACAGCAACTTTCTTACCGGTAGCTTTAGCCGGTTTAAGCTCCAAGGTTTTCTTGTAATCTTCAATACTATCAGCGACATACCTCTTCAACCATCTCACAGATACTGCTTCCCCTCTTATGCTTAAAGAGCAAGCTTCCTCACAGTGTTTCATACATATTCTTCCACATATTGCAGGGATAGGATTATCCTCAAATATCTTTTTTAAAGACTCCTCAGGCTTATCCTCATAAATGGCTCTTATGTAATCGGAAATCTTTAAATGCGCTGGGCATGCCTCCTCACATAGTTTACATTCAAGACACCTTGATGCCTCTTTCTTTGCCTCCTCCTTACTGTAACCTAAAACCTGCTCTATGAAGGAAAGTTTTCTTTTCTCGGGTTTAACCTGGGGCATAGGCACACGTTCTGGCTCAAATAATGAATATTCTAAGTCGGATACAAATCCCTCATTATCTTTCTTGCGGTGTTCCAGGCTTGCTTTAAATATAGAATACTTATCTGCAGGTAAAAAATGTTCTTTATCTGTCTTTTCATCCTTTGCCAGTAAGTTAAAAGTATTTGTTTTAAAGTGAATATGGAAATAATCCCTGGAAAGTCTTAGAGAACCAGGAGGGCATATATCCACACATAAACCACAAAAACAACATCTTCCATAATCAATCTGAGGGCGCTCATTTTTCTCTCCAGGTTCGGCTTTTATTTCAGGAATTTCTACCATAGTAATTGCTTCATTTGGACATATGTCCTTGCAGTTACCACAGCCAGTGCATTTATCCCAGTCATTGAGATGAAAACCCCTGTATCTTAGTGAAGGCTCTTTGGATTCAAAAGGATATCTCAAAGTTACTGGCTTCTTAAAAAGATACTTAACTGCCTTAAAGGGACTTAAAAGGCTATGTTTTTCATTGATTTTTGATTTTTCTTTCATCTATCTATCTCCGGAGCAATTACATATAAACTTATCATAATATTGCCTACATCAGCAATACTTGCATTCTCCAACAATTTTTCTAAAACAAGCAGCCCATGCGGATAAGAAGGAGTTCTAAAGTGAACCCGATAAGGTTTATCCCCGCCATTGCTTACCATATAAAGACCCAATTCTCCACGAGAAGATTCAACCCTAACATAAGCTTCTCCTTTTGGTATCTTCCATTTGAATGGATTGGGAACTTTGTTATAGACCTTACCCTCTGGTATTTTCTCCAAGCATTGCATTACAGTATGAACACTTTGAATCATCTCATCCCTTATTATCCAGACTCTGGAATATGCGTCCCCATTTTCCCTTGTAGGAATCTCAAAATCCACTTTGTTGTAGGCAGCGTAAGGTTCAACTTTTCTAATATCAAATTTTACTCCTGTTGCTCTTAAAATTTGACCTGTTGCTCCCAGTTCTTTTGCTTCTTCTTTGGTTATTTTTCCTATTCCTTTTGCCCTTTCATAAAACAAACGATTATTAAAAAATGTGGCATCATAGTCAGGTATACAGCCTCCTATGGTATGCAATGTATTTAAAACCTTCTCTTTGAATCCCTCAGGTAGATCACGTCTCACCCCCCCAGGACAGATATATATATGATACACTCTGGCACCTGTAATCTCTTCAAAAAGGTCTAAAACAAGATCTCTGTGATACATTGCCCACTGAGCAACTGTATCAAAACCAAGCATATTAGCATAAGCCCAGCAACCAAACAAATGGGAACCTAATCGAGCAAGTTCCAGAACAATAGTCCTTATATAATTCGCTCTTTCTGGAACTTCTATTTTTGCTAATTTTTCAACTGCCATTGCATACACCATCTCCATAGAATCCGGCTCTATTACATTTACTCTACAAACAAGAGGAAAATTCTGTATCCAGGTTCGGTATTCCATCAATTTTTCAAAACCTCTATGGAGATACCCTGGATTGACCTGGGCTTTTAAAATCCTGTCACCCTCCACCTTCAGGGTGATACTAAGATTTCCCACCATCCCCAGATGCTGGGGACCAAAATAAAGTTCAAGCTCTCTCATTCTTTTTGTTCCTCAATAGAAGGAATTTTATCAAAGGTCTCTTTAACATACTCTCTTGTGTCAAAATCCTTTCTAAAAGGAGGTATCTTGTAATCCCTTTCTAAAAAAAGAGGGATTAGTCTTTTATTACCTTCAAAATTTATGCCAAAAAGCTCGTGAAGTTCCCGCTCGTAAGGTTCGGCATTCTTAAAAATGGGAATTAGTGTTTTAAATTCCGGGTTTTTCCTGGAAATTCTTGTCTTTAAAAATATATGTAATCTCTCATTGCCTGTATATTCATCATTCTTTTGTAAATAGGAAGTGATAACATAAACCAGCTCAAATTCTTTTTTTTCAATCCAGTCCACACAGGAGATAAGAGCTAAATGGTTATATCCCTTATTTTTAAGAAAACTCAAAATAGATAGAACCTCATCTTTTGGAGCAGTTACAACCAATCTTGTATCTTCAAGAATATTTACCAGCACATTTTTAAAACCTGATTCCAGCTCTTCTTTTAATGATTCATTCATCTTTATCTCCTAATGGATATAAAGGTGGCCACTCCAGTTTGCCCAATGCTTTTTCCTGATTTTTGCGATAGGATTTGTATTTTTCTCTATACTTTATATATCCAGTTGCCATTCCTTTATCAATCATAGTCCAAAGATGGGTAATGGCAATGAATACAGCTTCAGGCCTGGGCATACACCCAGCAATCCAACCATCTACAGGAATATACTTATCCAGATGTTTTATGGTGTTATAAGAGTCCCAGTACATCCCACCATTTATAGGGCAGGAACCAAAACCAACAGTATATTTTGGGTCAGACATCTGCTCATAAGTTCTTATAATTGCTCTTAGAGTTTTTACTGAAACATATCCTGTAATTAAAAATAAATTAGCCTGTCTGGGAGTAGCCACGGGGATAATTCCAAACCTTTCTGCATCCCATCTGGAGGTTATAACCGGTGGAATCTCTATAATCCCGCATCCAGTACAAAAATAAACTACCCATAACGAATATTTCTGACCCATCTTGTCTGGAACTTTTAACCACTTTTTTATCTGATTTCTATCCATATTCTTTCCTTAAATTATTCTTGCTATAATTAGTCCTGCCAGTGCCAGTATAGCTGGCCACTTCCAGCAGTACTTTATTGCCTGGTCAATTCTTAAACGCGGAAAAACTGCATTGATAAAAAGACCAAGTAAAAATACAATTAGCATTTTAACAAAGAAGGTAAGGGGGTTTCCTCCACCCAAAAAGAGATTAACAAAAAGTGCAATAACAATAAATGTATGCAATGAATGCTGGATAGTTGTTAAGGCTAAGTATTTTCCTCCATACTCAACTGCTGTTCCTGAAGCAATCTCCTGAGGTGCACTGACTATATCAAAAGGGCTTATTTCCAGCATTGCCGGTAGAATCATAAAATAAGCTATGGCAGGAAGAGGAAGATAAATTAGGCCCCAAAGAGAGCTTTGTTGAGCTTTTACCACTTCAACCAATGAGGTGGTTTTATAAAAGGTCATAACTGCCAGAACAGCAAAAAGAAAGGGAACCTCATATCCAAGAGCAAGCATCATCTTACGAGATATACCTATACTTACATTTGGATTAGCTGCTTCTCCTCCACTTAAAGCAACCCCAAGCGGTGCAAGAAGCATAAGATAAATGACAACAAGAAAATCACCTGATGTAGCAAGAGGAGCAATTCCACCAAAGGGAATGAAAAGAACTAAAACTATTGAACCGGCTAAAGATAAAATAACACCTACATCAAATATTCTACCATGAGAGATGCTTTCCTGATTAATTAGCTTAATAATATCAATAATTGGTTGATAAATTGGTGGACCGTACCTTCTTTGGATTCTGGCAATTACTTTTCTTGATAAGCCCAGGAAAAACCCCCCAATAACAAGGGCTATCAAAGGCATAACAATTATCCATACAGCTTTTATTACCATAGTCTCCATCCTAACTTAACAAAAATTAAAAAGGCTAAAAAAAGAAGAATATACAAAGCATAAGTATTTATATTTCCGGTATAAATTTGCCTTACAATCTGGAAGAAAGATTTGCTCCTTTCCGCCAGCCAGTAATAAAAATCATCTACCACATCACGAAGATAAGGTCCGATTATTCTGTAGGCTTGATCATAAAATCTTACACTATACTGGTATTTATCCTTGGGAATAGATGCGCCGGCGGCATAGCTGTCATCCTGGTTGACCCGTCTTGATTTTGCTGAGAGGGAGAATGCAAGATAAATAACCCCGCCAGCCACTAATACTGCGGCAAGAATATTAATCGTATTTAACTCTCCAATCTCTTTGGGTATGCCAAAATAAGAAGTAGAAAGAGGTTTTATTCCCAAGGATTTCTCAATTGCAGAAATTACCTTTAAGGGGATTCCAGGCAAAATTCCAAATAAAATAATGGCCAGGGTTAAAAGAAGCATGGGAATCTGCATTGTCCAGGGAACTTCCTTAACCTTTTTGTATTTTTCTGGAAGCTGTCCTAAAAATATGTTATGCAAGAATTTGTAAACTGATAAAATTGTTCCCCAGGTTCCTATAAGAGCAGCAAAGGCTAAAAATGGATAATTTTCTAAAATTAAAGTCTTGTATATCAGCCACTTGGAAATAAAGCCATTGGTTAGAGGAATACCAATTAAGCCAGATATGCCAGCCAAGCCTGCTATAAAAGTAATCGGCATTCTTTTAATTAATCCCCCAAGTTCTCTTAGATCTCTTACTCCTCCGGTTCTATGTTCTATTGCTCCGGCAACAAAGAAAAGCAATGCTATATAGATACAATGATTTAAAGTGTGAAATATACCTCCAGCAATACCCAATGATGTAGCAGTTCCAATTCCTAAAATCATATATCCTCCCTGCCCAATTCCATGCCAGGCAAGAAGTCTTTTAGAATCATTTTGAAGAAGGGCAGTAAATGTAGGAATAACTATGGTAATAGCTCCAATCCAGCAAAGTATATAGTTAAAATTTAACAGCCCATATCCTAACCTTTGTAGAAGATTTAATCCTACCATACCATACATAACTAAAACAAATCCATACATTCCCATTCTTACCAGGATTCCGGAAAGAACTGCTGAAAAAGGAGATACTGCTTCAGCATGAGCATCAGGAAGCCAGGTGTGAAGTGGCCAAATTGCATTCTTGATACCAAACCCGATTACAAACATAATCAAAAGAAAGAGAATGTATCCAGGTGAGGCAGTTTGCAGAAAGGAAGCCAAACTGGAAATTTTTAGTGTTCCATAAGATGCATACAGACTAACAATGGCAAATAGCATAGCTACGGAGCCTGCAACTGACATAATAATATATTTTAATCCAGCAGCTACTGCCTTTCCTCCCTTGTAGCTTATCAAAAGAAAAGTACCCCAGCTCATTATCTCCCAGAAAATATAAAAAGATAGAAAATCACCACTAAGGACAATTCCCAGCATACTTGCATTAACAAATAACATCATAAAATAATAAAAACTTAATCTCTTATGATACTTTATATACTCCAAGGAAAAAAGAATTGATAAAAATCCAATTACGGCAACTACTATAGCAAAAAACCAGGAAAGAGAATTTATTCTTAAGCTAAGAGATAAATTTAGAAAAGGGAGAGGATAAAAACTGGTGTAGATTTTTTGATTATAAGTTAAAATAATTAACCCAACTGTGGCTAAAGATACTAAAACTGCTAAGATATCACGAGCTCTTTTAGAAATCTTACCGACAAAATAAACTATTCCTGCTCCAAGAAAAGAAACTACTAATATAGTTATAAGTTGCACTTATGTGCCTCCCAGAACCCATCCTATATATCCTGTCCTTCCCAAAAGCTCGTTAGCTGCTTGTTTAAGTAAACCGGTGATAAATTGAGGATGGATTCCAATTACAATGATTGATATAGTTAAAATAATTATAGGGATGATTATATATCCCGATCTTTCAGTTATTTTCTCCATACCTTTTCCTTCTTTAAAATAAAGGTTTTGCACAATTTTAAAAAAATAGCCAGCTTCAATAACAGTTGCAATTAAAGCAACAGCGATAAAGATTAAGAAAATTGGTTTTCCTACCTTAATAGCAGCATAAACTATTGAGAATTTGCTAATAAATCCTGCAAAAGGTGGAAGACCAATTAAGGAAAAAGAGCCTATAGTAAAGGCAAAGGAGATTAAAGGCATTTTTTTGCCTATCCCGTTTAATGAGGTAATACTTTTAGAACCAACTTTGTAAATCATATATCCTACAGTTAAGAAAAGAAGAGTCTTAGCTAAGGCATGAGATACTATTTGAAAAAGAGATGCGAAAACTCCAAGAGAGGTTGCTATTCCTAAAGCAAAGATAATTAACCCAATTTGACCAATACTGGAGTAAGCTAAAAGTCTTTTAATGTCATCCTGTCTAAATGCAGACATCTCACCAATTAAAAGAGTTAATAAACCAAGGAAGGCGATGAAAACTAATATACCCTGCGCATTAAATATGGTGAAAATCATCCTTGCTAGGCCATAAACTCCAGTTTTAATAGCTATACCGGAAAGAACAGCACTTATTGATGATGGTGCTGATGAGTGAGCATCAGGCAACCAGGCATTTAAAGGAAATATAGCTGCCTCAATTCCAAACCCGGTAATAAGAAAAGCTAAGCTAACGAATAAATAAGTAGGCTCAGCTGATGTAATCTTGCTGGCAATATCTGCCATATTAAGTGTTCCAAAAAGACCATATAAAAGGGCGATACCAATCAAGACAAAGCTGGATCCAATTGAACCCTGAATTAAATATTTTATGGCCGCCTCTGTTCCATCTTTATCCTTGTTATAAGCAACAAGAGCATATGATGAGATGCAAAGAATCTCAAAAAAAACAAAAAGGTTAAATATATCCCCGGTTAAGACTATACCTATGGCACCAATTATTAATAGCAAAAATAAAATGTGGTATTTCTGGGTAGGTTCTTTCTTTATATAACTAACTGCATATATAGAAACCAGAAGACCAATACTGGAGATAAGAGCTGTAAAGAAAATCCCTAAAGGTCCTACCACTAAGTTAATACAAAAAGGTGGACTCCAACCTCCAATAGATACAACAATTGGCTTTTTTAAAACCTGAGGAATTAAAATAAAACTAATAACAACATTAATCAATAAAGCCAGAACAGGTATATATTTTTCAATTTTTTTAGAGATAAGGCCAAAAAGAGGAATGGAAAAGGCAAAAGCTAAAGGTATAGCAATTAAAAGTGATGGGGTTACCATTTTAACCCCTTTAGCTTAGTAACATTTAAGGTTTTGTTATGCTGATAAACTTTAATAACAATAGAAAGTGCCAAAGCTAACACAGCTACTCCAATAACAATAGCAGTTAATACTAAAGCTTGAGGAACAGGATCTACCACATTTGTAGGATTTACCCCTGGTTTAGAAAATATAGGGGCAGTCCTTCCTTTAATATAACCAATACAGATGAGCAAAATATTTACTCCGGTCTCAATAAAATTAATTCCAATAATTATTTTAATTAAATTTGTCTTTACCAGAACAGTATAAAGGCCAATTAAAATTAAACCCCCTGAGGCAATATAGTACATCCAATTATAAATGAGGTTCATTCGTTTCTCCCCAGCAAGTCATCAATAATACCGGTTAGATCAAATCCAACCTTAAGTCCAACAGCAATGTATATAACCGGAATAATACCAGCACTAAAAAGAGTATTGGGAATCCCCTTGGGCAAAAAATTTGTCAGGAAATACCCGGAAAAAACAAGACCAAGAAGTCCAATCCCTACAAAAACTAATCCACTTAAGCTCTCAACCACACTTAATGATTTTTTGTTTATACTTTGTTTTGGAAAGGCTAAAAACATTAACAAAAATCCTGAAGCAATAATTGCTCCTCCCTGGAATCCTCCTCCAGGAGTAAGATGACCATGGACAAAAACATAAGTGCCAAGAAGAAGGATTAAGGGAAAAAGCAAGCGTGATCCTGTGCGCAGGATTAAACTTGCTTGTTGTCCTTTGCTACCCGTTTTTTTTCGCGTCTTTCTTTCTGCAAATAAAACTGCACCAAGGCCAATAGCAGCGATAAATAAGACTGCAATCTCACCCAGGGTATCAAATCCTCTATAGTTTAAAACAACTGAGGTAACAATATTAACAGCACCGGTTTGTTGGATTCCCTCTTTAATATAATAATTAGCTACATTTATTTTATCTTTGCCAAAAGGGATTTGCAAAAAAGTTAAAATAAGCCCTATAGCAATTATCCCCAGTATGATGATAGCAATTATTTTTCTCATTTTTCGTATCTTTCCGTTTTTCTTATAGCAATGACAAATATCGCTGTAATTAATCCTGCGCCAATAGCAGCCTCAGCCATAGCAACATCTGGTGCCTGAAGAAAATAAAACAAGATAGAGGTAATTAAGCTCACTGCGGCACAGGCAATCACAGCATTTATTAAATCTTTAAACAAAACTGCTGTAACTGCTAAAATAATCATAACAAAGATGAGTATTAGTTGAAAAATCATTTATCTTCCTCTTCTACTTTAATGCATTCTTCAAATTCTTTGCATTTATCAACAACACTTTTATCCCAGAGCTTTACTTTACTTTTATAGCTTGCTCTGGCAAGGACATGGGCACTAATAGGATTTGTAAATAAGATAAATACAGCTACAACTAAACATTTTAAAAACCAGGCCGGTTCAATTATACCCACGCCAATAATTGATAAAAATGCCCCCAGGGTGGTACACTTTGTTCCAGCCTGGAGCCTGTTATATACATCGGGAAATCTAAATACTCCTAAGGCACCTAAGAAAAGAAAGGCTACCCCAACCCCTGCTATTACATAGCCTATTATTTTTAAAATCATAGTCCTTTATCCAGGTAACGAGCTACAGCTATCACTCCAACAAAAGAAAGCACTGCATATATTAAACTTACATCAAGGTAAATCTTTCTCTTAAAAAAAAGACTTAGAAGAACCATCAATGCTATGGTAATAGTTACCATTATATCAACACCAACTACTCTATCTGGTGCTGTTGGACCTTTTATAGCACGAGCTAAAGCTAAAATAATTGCCACTGTAATAATTGCAAAGAAAACTATCAAGATCATTCAAAAATCACCTTTAAGTATTTTTCAAACCTTTTTCCAATAATATCTGTTGCCTGGTTAACATCTTTAGTTTTTACATTAATCCAGTGAATAAGCAAATTATCTTTCACAATTTCTACAGTTAATGTTCCTGGAGTTAAAGTTATAGAATTTCCTAAAATTAATTTAGCAATATCAGATTTAAGGCTTGTCTTGATCTGGACTATTCCCGGTCTTATTGGCATTTTGGGATGAACTACTCTATAGGCTACATCAAAATTTGCCTTAACCATCTCCCAGAGAACAACTGGTATATAAAGAAGAAAATAAGCAATTTTCTTTAAGGTAATCCCAGTCCAGCCCCTTTGGGTAAAGTAGCTATAACTAAAAATTGCAATAATTGCTGAGAAGATAAAACCTGTAGTTAACTCCTCCCAGGCAAAAGTTGATGTTAATAAAATCCATAAGATAAATAGGGAGATTAAGGTTAAAATATATTTTCCTATTTTATTAAATTTACTTTTAGATCTTACCTTGTGATTGTGAACTCTTTCACCATTCATGCTAAAAAAAACACCTTTTCTTTCTAAATAAAGATAGAATTTTGTCTCTTTTTCATAAAAGCTAACTTTTATCCTTTAAAACCTTTGGAAAATGTTGCCAGCACTATTAATCTATAATTAACAAAGATAATATACCCTACCCTGTAAAGTATATTATCAAACAAAAATTTTTTGTCAAGTGAGCAATAAAAATCTAAATTGAAGATGATTTTAAAACTGGATAGGTTATTGGTAAAGAACTTACCTTATGAATTTGGAAAAACTTTTAATCAGTTCCTCTATTCTGTCCTCAAAAGTCTCTTTATCCTGATAAATGAAACAATCTCTCATATAATTTTGCATAATCAGCATACCTATCTTTCCAACTGCTGATCGGATAGCACTAATCTGCATCAAAATATCTGAACAAGGATTACCCCTTTCAATCATCTTTTCCAAACCACCCATCTGCCCTTTGGCCTTTCGTAATCTTGTTAAAATGTCCTCTTTTGGATTATTATCTTTTGGTATCAAAACACCCTCTTTTATTAATTACAAATATCAAACCTTACTCCTTACTTACCCCACTCTTCTTTCAAGGTAAGTTGTTTTCTGCAGTTGGGACAGAGAATTCTTAAATTATCGGCCCGTTCCAGAGAGACATCCTCTGATTTGGGAAGTTTTTCTTTAATCAACTCTATATCAGTTAAAGAGGATATAAATAAATTAGGGTTGGAAAAGATAAGAGGCCCCAGCCTATCTCTAATCCAGGCAAGATGTTTTCTTGTCGTTATAGGTTCTCTGCAATATTCACAGAATATCAGCTCATCCTCTATACTGGTTTTAGCCTCATCTCTGGATAAAACCGCTAAATCATACTTAGTGGTAAGCTTTATACCCTTTTCTGTGAGGCAATTAGCCTCACACTGGCCACAAAAAATACACTGATCATAGTGAAGGATCAACCTTCTTTTGCCGTGGGGTGCAGACTCCTCTACTATCTCAATAGCATTAGAAGGACAAACTTCAGCGCAGGCGCCACAAACCACACATTCCACCTCATCAAACTCTGCCTTGCCCCGGTAACCGGGAGCAGCAGGTGAGGGAACTTTAG
>JAUWJM010000098.1 GCA_030607715.1 Candidatus Aerophobota bacterium | reverse complement strand
TAAAGCAACCTCACGTAGATCACAGCAAAAATTAAAATAATTAAAGTTATTAGATAAGCTAAAGCGGCTCCATATCCAAAGCGAAGAAATTTAAAAGTAGCAAGGTATGCATAATATGTGACTACTTGTGTACTATCAGCGGGGCCTCCTCTTGTTATCATATACACTACATCGAAACTATCTCTAATTGCCCAAATAGATTTGATAACAATTAGAAGTAAAATTATAGGCTTTAATAAGGGTAGCGTTATATACTTAAAGCGACTCCACATATTAGCTCCATCCACCTTAGCTGCCTCATAAAGGGAGTTGGGAATTGTTTGAAGAGATGCTAGAATGAATATCACCCCAACAGGGGTTTCCTTCCATATCTCAGCTATTACAACTAGATTCATAGCTACCTTCGGATTTGCTAGCCATATTTTGTAAGAATCAATCCAACCCAACTGTAATAAAAGTCCATTAAGCGCACCATAGCTACCATTATATATCCACTTCCACATCATTCCATTTACCACAGAAGAGAGTGCCCAGGGCAGTATTATTAGCCCTCTCATAAAAGCTCTTCCTCTGAACTCCTGATTCAATACCAGAGCTATGCCAAGACCAAAAATTATCGATACCCCTACGCTCACTCCTGTAAAATAGAATGTACGTCCTAGAGCAGCCCAAAAAACAGGATTATGAAAAACCTTACTGTAATTCTTTAATCCAATAAATGGAAATTCTTCCGGATGGACCATATACATTTTATGAAAGCTTATATATAGTGAATATAGTACTGGCCAGATTATTACGCTAAAAATAACTATTAAACTGGGAAGAATTAACAAATAAGCAACACCTGTGGGGGAGGAAAGAAATTTTTTTGTTTTTTGAATTATTTTATCAGAGAGCATTTTCCCCTCTCATTTTATTTTACAATTTACAGTGTCTGAATTGACGCCAGATGTTTCTCCCACTTCCCCAAACTTTTTAGTATTTACCATATTCTTCTACGGCATCAAAGAAGGCTAATATATTCTCCCAGGGTACATCGGGTTCTAAAACATGAGAAGGTGCAATCAATAGGCCACCACCTTTCCCTACAGTCTTGATCCTTGTTTTTACTTCTTTTTTAACATCTTCAGGTGTCCCGTGTGGCATAGTAGTTTGGATTCCAATTGTTCCAAAAAATGCTAAACGGCCTCCATACTGCTCCTTTATTTTCGCCGGATCCATGGACTCGGGCTGAACAGGGTTAAGAATACTTACTCCCACTTCAATTAGATCCGGTATTATTGGCTCAATGTAACCGTCGCTATGATAATATACAAGTATACCAGAATTAATTTTTCTAGCACTTTCTATTACCTTTGAAAGACGAGGTTTAAACCAGCTCCGCCAGGTCTCAGGGCTCATAAGCATCTTCTTCTGAGTTCCAACATCATCACCTAAACTCAGGATATCCACTCCACTTTCTGCGTAACGACGTGCCATACCGCATCTGATGTCTGTGATTTTATCTAGGAGAATTATCGCCATCTCTTGGTTTAACATCATGTCAATCATAAGATTCTCAAAGCCTCTCAAATCTCTCGCTAATTCAAAGATTGGTATTTCTCCACCTCCAATTACAGCATACCCTTTGGAATGAAGTTCATCAACTTCTCTTTCGAGATATCGATGACGATATTCAGCTAATACATCAGGGAAAGGATATTTATCTATTTCTTCTGGATAGTGAAAATCCTTCATTGGGGATATTACCTTCGAGTAATATGGCGTAGAACCAGGCTTAAAACCTACGCCCCACTCTGTGATTATTGTCCCTTTAGGAAGGTTAGAAAAATATTTTAAAAATTTCTCTGGATCGGCAGCAATTCCATCTCCATACCACGTTCCTTTATCTGAATGCGATTTTGGTCTAAATAATACATACCGTATTTCCATTTTAAAATAATCCTCAGGAGAGTTATAGCCCGTTTTTTTCTTGAACATATCTAACATAGGATCACTGAATCCAGCATATTTAGGTACTTGATCAGGCTGTTTTCTTGATAATGCAGTCAGCACTCTTTCTCTTGGTGACATAGTCTTCATAGATTGATACCTCTAAATTGGTTTTAAACGGACTTTTATTTCCTAAGAAAAAATCAAGCAATTACTGAATTAATAAGCATTTCTGCTAAAATTTTGCCTCAAACTCCGCCAAGATTCCATTTTTACCTCCCTCATATTTCCTAGAGATAATTCCTTCTATATCACCCACACCATTACTATTGCTATCCTGAAAACTTGGAAAATAAATTTGATAGAAAATGCTATTAAGATACCACTTTGATTTATCCATCTCAACTCTTCTCCTCTCTGTCACCTCAAGATTTGCTCAAGCTTAACGTAGAAAACTCACGCTAGGTTATACAATTGAATAGCGTTATTTCGAAAAATCTTCCAAGTTATATCCAGAGCTGTCTCCTGCGTTAGATACCCTCTTTCTATCTTACTCGTGAGTACACGACTAACAACCTCCTTGGCAGTTAAAAAAGCTCCATAGGTTTCTTCCGCTGTCCAGCAATCCCCACCCCAAGTAAAGCGATCTCCATCTACCATCTCTATCCATTCATGGAGCACTCTCATGGCTACTTCTGGAGATAATAGAGGTAGCCATACCAGATCCAAGTAAACATTATGATAAGTAAAAGCAATAGCACAAGTCTGACTAGTCCAGGGATATCCTCCATGGAATAAAACAAATTTAGCATTGGGATAACGAGAAATGAGATTGACGAGGTTCATTGGATTGGAGCCTTCAAGTCTGGCAAGACCGGTATGAAATTGAATAGGAAGATTATGCCGGATAGCTCTCTCTATAATAAAATGCATAATGTAGTCACCAAATAATTTTTTTGCTGCCTCCGAGAGACAATCCTCTGAAAAGTCAAAGACTCTTTTGGCCTCTTCTTTCTCTACTGGTTGGAAATCAATGGATCTCTCATAGGCGATGGCACACTTTATAGCTACGGATCCTTCATTTTTATTCTTCTCGATAGTAAAAGCGATAAAATCAAGATAATCATCAAAAGTTTGAACTTTAAATTTTATTTTTTCAGCATAACTATAAGGAGAAACTCCATCCTGAGTCCTCGTTTTTCGATTATATCCGATAAGAAAAGGATCTATACGCAAAACAGGTCTAAAAATTTCTCTATCTACTTGTGTATTCCCTATCTCCCAAAACTGATCCCATATAATGAGCTCTATGTTAGCCTTATGTTTTAAGATTTTCTTTTGCCAATTTTTCTCCTTATAAGCTTCAGTTATCCTTCTTGAAAGTTTCTTCCAATTATCTTCATTTATTTTTGGCAAGTTAAAGTCATACAATTCTTTTAGCGCTCGAAACAAAGACCTGTAAAATGCTCGTCCTTTTACTTTATCCAGAAATCTTTTAAGAGAATCCCACTCTTCTAATATAACCTCTTTTCGTTCCCAACCACAGTAACTATTATTTAATATAAAAGAAAGATTAACTTCTTCCTTCGCATATCTTTTTCTTATTATGAGAGAATAATTTGATCCCTTTTCGCTTGTCCAACTTTCCGGCAATATGTGTTCATGGGTGTCGATAATTGGTATTTTGTCAATTTCGTGTGTCAATTCTCCCATTAGAGTTCCATTCATTTTTACCCTCCTTAAAAATTTTGAACACTACTATAGATCTCCTTCTCCTGGATTTACAACAAAATAAGTGCTTCAAAAAGCTCTTTTTACCTCAGGATAATTTCTAAGAAGTTCTGCCAATTCTGATGACTTCAACCAATGATGTTGAGCCTCTTTCCACAGCCACCCTCCACGAAATACCGATAACTGCAAGGGATCTGGTGCTCCTTTCAACTGCTCTGCAAGCCAGTCACCTAAAGCAAGTCTCATCTCTCTAGTTTTCTCTTTCTCTTCTGAGGAAATATCCTGAAGCTGGTCAGGGTCTTCAGAGAGGTTGAAAAGCTCGTATTCCTTTATATGGTCCCAAAGGGGACGTGCCAGGCTATGCACCAGGGCATAATCATCCCTCACATACATACGCTGAATGACGGCAGTATCTGAGTTGACAACTACCTCTTTTCGGAAACTGTTCTCTTTACCTTCAAGAAGAGGAACCATTGTCTTCCCGCAAAGCCCTTCTGGAATCTCAATGTGAGCAAGTTCCAGGAGAGTAGGCATAACATCCACATTCTGCGTGTAAGTAGATATCTTTTTGTGGTCAATACCTAAGGTAACAAAAATGAGTGGAAGCTGACTTATATTCCGATAACAGCTATAGTGATCCCAAAAACCATATTCTCCAAAAGCTTCTCCATGATCACTGGTTATAAGAACAAGTGTTTCATCTTTGATACCTAATTTTTCAAAGTTATGGAATAATATTTTTATATTATCATCAACATACCGTACATTTGCATCATAGAGTGCTAGATTTTCTGCTGGATCCAATGGGTCATTATCATACCTATGTGTTGCCTCATAAAGCATCTTCAGGAATTTATTCTGCTGGAAATACTTCATTTCTGGCCTAAAGTCTTTATATTCGGTTGCTGGGAACATTCTTCTGTATTTATCTTTTGATCTTCGATAGTACGGAACATGCGGGTCCCAGTAGTGGATAAAAAGAAAGAAATCGCTGTCCGCATAAAATTTAAGCCAGCTGAGGGCTCTACTAGTAACTTCCTCTGCCGTCCCTCCCTGAAATCTTAATCCGGGAGGATAGATATCTTGAAATCCCTTTACATACCAGGAGCCAATGTAGAGAAGATTGGAAATCATACCTGTACGAAAACCATTTTTTGCAAAGCATTCTGCAAGATGAGGCGTAGAGCAGGAAAACTCCGAAGGCTTGTTGTTGAACCCTATAATACCGTGTTTGATACCCCGAACTCCATAAAAAAGGGAGGTGAAAGAGGATGGTGTGGGTACATCAGCGGCATAATGTTTACCAAAAAATATCCCTTCTTGAGCCAGAGAATCTAAAAAAGGTGTAGGAGGTGTTTTGGGAATATTATATCCATAGCAACAAAGGTGATCTACATTAAGTGTGTCCACTGCAATTAAGATAATTTTTCTATGTTTTTGCATGGAAATCCCTTTTTATTTATTTTCTCTTTATACTTCAAACTCTGTAACTCGAAGTTCGAAGGCATCATCATCCCTGGCAGCTTCATAGTAAAAAAGAAATCTCTCTTCCAAAAATACATAATCTATGTAACGGACAGTAGAAAAATTCCCTCCCCTGAAGGAAGATAAAATCGGCCCCTGGGTTGTTAAATCAAAGAAATTTCTCATATCTACAGTATACCCAAAACCCACATTCAAGTTGAAGTGAGGCTCATACCAGGAAAAAGAGGAACCCTCATAGAGGAAAATAAAGCCTCTCTTTGTAGGAATGAGACAGCTCATACGGCTATGATAGTCATGCCAGGAGCTTCTCTTAAGAACTATTCCTTTGCGTATCCACTGCAGTCCATCCTGGGAAGTAGCAAGAAAAGTTTGTTCCTGAGGTTCTTTTCCTGATCCTGAATAAAACATATGCCAGGTGTTGAAAAAATTAACAATATAAGGGTCCTTTACTTTTCTTGAGTCTTTTGTTTCAGAAGAGGGAGCAAAAACAGATTTTGCTGTAGAAGGGTCAAACTCTTCAGGAGAAGTGACATCCTCCAACTTATAGATGTACCATTTTTTTTCTCTCTCTAAAGAAAGGTACAATTTATATTTCCCTGTATATGGATCCTGCAAAAGAGATGCCCTTTCCAAAGATTCTATATTGCTAAAGTTTTTCTTATGGAGCTCTTTCACCGTTTGAAAATTGACCCCATCTTGAGATGCGGCAATACAAACTTTATGCCCTCTTTTTTCAGGGTTTCTCAATCTATAGGCAAGCCAAATTTTTCCTTCATCATCTTTCAAAGAAGAACATCCTCCAGCCCAAAAACCCTTACCTTTTCCTTCCGGCTGAGCAATTACTTTAAACCTTCCCAGATCAGGCAGAGGAAAAAAAGAGAACTTATCCAATATTGACATTTTTGTTCTTTCTTTCGTTTATCCGAGTATTGTCAAAATATTTTTTGAATATTATTTGACATGCTTAATTTCACCAACCTTTCCCTTCTTCCCTAGCTGTGAGCATCGTTACTGTATTCTTTGGATCAGGATGTTCCTGTACTAATGTTACAGGAAAATCCATAGTTGGTGGATGCATGGCAGC
>JAUWJM010000021.1 GCA_030607715.1 Candidatus Aerophobota bacterium | reverse complement strand
GGTTTTTCATTAAAGGGCTTATCAAAGAAAGAGATGGAACTTTTTGAAGGTGGCGGGAAAACAATGAAGCATATTGAGATTTCTTCATTGAAGGAAATAGATGATAAGAAGATTGTGAAATTGTTGAGGGTATGTGGATAAAAAATAAGTAATTGTACAAAATATGCCAACTTAAAAACATACCAAATAAATTTTTGCTTTTTTAAAAAAATCTGTTATAATTACAAGGTAAATATGTTGCAATAAAGGCATAATATGATTGCTATTGTAGATTATGGAATGGGAAATATTAGAAGCTTGGAAGGAGGATTAAAGAGAATAGGATGCGAGGTTTTAATTACCAGGGATTGAAAATTTTAAGAAAATTTGGAGGTCTAACTAAAAATGTTGACTAAAAGAATAATTCCTTGTTTAGATGTTATGGAGGGAAGAGTAGTTAAGGGGATAAATTTTGTAAAGCTTAGAGATGTGGGTGATCCTGTAGAAAATGCTAAAATTTATGAAGATGAAGGAGCAGATGAAATTACTTTTTTGGATATTACTGCTTCTCATGAGGGAAGAGGGACTATGATTAATGTAGTAGAAAAGGTGGCCCAGGAAATTTCTACACCTCTTACCGTAGGAGGTGGAATAAGAAATCTTGAGGATATTCGTAATCTTCTCAATGCCGGCGCGGATAAGATTTCCATTAATACAGCAGCAGTGAAGGACCCTGATTTAATAAAAAGAGCATCTAAAAAGTTTGGCAAGCAGTGTATAGTAGTAGCTATAGATGCTAAAGAGGCAAAAGATGACTTTCAGTGGGAAGTTTATACTTATGGGGGAAGAACTCCTACGGGAATAGATGTCTTAAAATGGGCCAGAAAAGTTGAAGAATTAGGAGCTGGAGAAATCCTTTTAACCAGTATGGATAAAGATGGAACAAAAAAAGGCTATGACATTAATCTCACCAGGGCTGTTGCTGATCTGGTTAATATTCCAGTAATAGCATCAGGAGGAGCAGGAACTTTAGAGCATATCTATGAGGTATTTAAAGAAGGGAAAGCTGATGCTGCTCTGATTGCCTCTATATTCCACTACAAAAAGTATACTATAGCACAGACAAAAAGATATTTAAAGCAAAAAGGGATTGCAGTAAGGATATAAAAGGAGCCTGTCTTGCCTCAAGAACCTTATGAGGAAATGGTAGCCATATTAGATTTTGGCTCTCAGTATAATCAGTTAATTTTAAGATGGGTAAGGGAGTAAACAGGGTAGTTTACGATATTAACTCCAAGCCACCCAGCACTATTGAATGGGAGTAAATAATGTTCCAGGTTAAAATTTATATCAGTTTAAAAGAAGGAGTAGCCGATCCTCAAGGAATAACTATAAAGAACGCTCTACATTCCCTGGGATATCAGGGAGTAGGAAAAGTTAGGATGGGTAAATATCTGCAGCTAAAGTTAAATGTTAAAGATAAAAAAGAGGTAAAAAAAGAAATTGAGGATATGTGCAAAAAACTTTTAGTAAATCCGGTGATAGAAAATTATGATTATGAGATTGAGGGGAAAAAATGAAATTTGGAGTAGTTGTTTTTCCTGGATCAAATTGTGATCATGACTGCTACTATGTAATAAAAGAGGTAATGGGGCAAGATGTTAATCTTATCTGGCACAAAGAGGAAGATTTAAAAGATTACGATTGCATTGTGCTTCCTGGAGGATTCTCTTATGGAGATTACCTGCGCACAGGAGCTATTGCCAGATTCAGTCCGGTAATGAAGGAAGTAGAAAAGTTTGCTCAGAAAGGGGGATTGGTGATTGGAATATGTAATGGTTTTCAGATTCTCTTAGAGGCAGGTGTTTTGCCCGGTGCAATGAGAAAAAATAGCAGTCTTCATTTTATATGTAAGTATGTTTACATCCGTGTAGAGAACAACAATACTCCTTTTACCTGTGTTTTCCAAAAGGGACAGGTTTTAAAGATTCCCATTGCTCATTTTGAGGGAAATTATTATGTGGATACTCCGGGTTTAAAAAATTTAAAAAAAAACAATCAGATAGTTTTTAAATACTGTAATAGAGAGGGTAGGCTCTTAAAAGAGGCAAATCCCAACGGTTCAATAGAAGCTATAGCAGGAATATGCAATAAAGAAGGTAATGTTCTTGGAATGATGCCCCATCCCGAAAGAGCATCCGAAGCTATCTTAGGTTCCGAGGATGGTCGAGGGATATGGGAATCCATAATTAGGATTAAAAGTTATGAAAGAGCCAGTTAAGATAGATTTAAGTTTAGTAAAAACTCATGGATTAACCAGTGAGGAGTATAAAAGAATAAAGCAAATTTTGGGAAGAGAACCCAATTTTACTGAACTGGGTATCTTTTCTGTTATGTGGAGTGAACATTGCAGTTATAAAAGCTCAAAGCCGGTATTAAAATTATTTCCAACCCAGAATGAGTATGTTTTAGTTAAAGCCGGGGAGGAAAATGCTGGAGTAATAGATATTGGAGATGGACTGGCAGTGGTGTTTAAAATGGAATCTCACAATCACCCTTCGGCAATAGAGCCTTATCAGGGAGCAGCTACAGGTGTTGGAGGAATTATTAGAGATATCTTTACTATGGGAGCAAGACCAATTGCTCTTATGGATTCCTTAAGATTTGGCCCATTAGATAATCCAAAATCTCGCTATTTATTAAAAGGAGTAGTGGAAGGAATTGCTGGATATGGAAACACAATGGGAATTCCCACTGTAGGAGGAGAACTCTTTTTTGATCCTACCTATGAAGGTAATCCTCTAATAAATGTAATGTGCTTGGGAGTGGTGCAAAAGAACAAAATCACCAAAGCCGGAGCGACAGGTACAGGAAACCCTGTATTTTATGTTGGATCATCAACAGGTAGAGATGGGTTAGGAGGAGCAAGCTTTGCCTCTCGAGAACTCAGTGAGGAGTCTTATGAGGATAGACCTGCTGTTCAAATAGGAGATCCTCTTATGGAAAAACTTCTCCTTGAAGCGAGTTTGGAGTTGATAGACAGTGGCGTAGTAGTGGGAATGCAGGATATGGGAGCAGCAGGATTAACCTCCTCCACAGTAGAAACAGCTTCCAGGGGTAATTCAGGGGTAGAGATTGATATCTCCCTTGTCCCCAGGAGAGAGGAAGGGATGATTCCTTACGAGGTTATGCTATCTGAGTCTCAGGAAAGAATGCTGGTTATTGTAAAAAAGGGGAAAGAAAAAAAAGCTAAAAATATCTTTGAAAAATGGGACCTGCACGCGGTAAAAATTGGTAAGGTTACCTCTGATGGGATGTTTCGGGTGCTTGATAAGAACAGGATAGTGGCTGATATTCCAGCAAGATCTTTAGTGCAAGAGGCACCGGTGTATATTAGAGAAGTAAAAAAACCAGATTATCTAAAAGAAGTTCAGAGTTTGGATATTTCCCATTTTTCTCAGTTGAAAGATTACAATCAGGTTCTACAAAAACTTCTTGATTCTCCAAATATTGCTAAAAAATCCTGGGTATATGAGCAATACGATCATATGGTGAGAACTAATACCATAGTTCCCCCAGGATCGGATAGTGCTATCTTGAGAATAAAAGGGACTAAAAAAGCCTTGGCTATAAGCTGTGATGGAAATGGACGCTACTGCTATCTTAATCCTTATGAAGGAGGAAAAATTGCTGTAGCTGAGGCGGCCAGAAATCTGGTTTGCTCAGGAGCTAAACCTTTAGCTATTACCAACTGTCTTAATTTTGGAACTCCTACAGACCCTGAGGTCTTCTATCAGTTTACCCGATGTGTAGAGGGAATGACTGAGGCTTGTCGAATCTTAGATACACCTGTTACTGGAGGAAATGTTAGCTTTTACAATGAAAACCCTAAAGGAGCAGTGGACCCCACTCCGGTAGTAGGAATGGTAGGTTTAATTGATGATATTAATTTTATATCTACTCCCTGGTTTAAAAAAGAAGGAGATTTAATTCTTCTTTTAGGAGAAAACAAAGAAGAGTTAGGGGGAAGTGAATATCTTTACTTTATTTATAATTTAAAGAAAGGCATTCCGCCTTCTGTTGATTTAAATAAGGAAAAATCTATTCAGCAAACCTGTCTTGAAATGATAAAGAAAGGGTTGGTTGACTCAGCTCATGATTGTTCAGAAGGAGGTCTAACAGTAGCTTTAGCTGAGTGTTGTATCTGTAATATTGAAAAAAGATGGGGAGCAGTTATTGATCTTTCTCCTTTTACTCTTAGAGATGATGCTTTGCTTTTTGGAGAGACTCAATCCCGCATTTTACTTTCCTGTCCTTCCAAAAACTTAGCTAAAGTAAAAGAGATGGCAAAGAAAAATAAGGCAAAGTGTCAGAGAATAGGAAAAGTAGCGAAAGATAAATTGGTAATTAAAAGGGATGGAAAAATCTTAATAGATGCAGAGGTAGATAAGCTATCTAAGATATGGGAAAATGGGCTTTCTGGCCACCTCTGAAGAAATTAATCACTGAAATTTTTTTAATATGAAATTTCTTGTTTTCCCTTCATTTTGTTCTGGATTTCAACTTTAAACATTCAGGAGAGAGTTGTAATGACTGTGAAAATCCGTTCTCATGCCAAAGAACGAATGAAAGAACGTGGAGCAAGTGAGAATGAAGCAATAAAAACGGTGGAAACAGGGGAGAGATTTCCGGCAAAGTTTGGACGAAGTGGATTTAGACGCAATTTTCCTTTTGGCAGTGTATGGAAAGGCAAGGAGTATAGAACAAAGCAGATAGAGGTATATGGGGTCGAAGAAGCCGAGGATTTTATCGTAGTTACAGTCGTGGTAAAATATTTTTAGGAGGTTAAATTATGAAGGTAAGCTATGACTCACGGTATAACATTGCATATATAAGGTTTAGAGAAAAGACTACTGATATTGAAACTATTCGTATAAGCGATGAAGTAAATGTTGACATTTCTCCAGATGGAAAGATCTACGGTATTGAATTGTTAAATGCGAATGAGCAACTCCAGATTATGAAAGGTGGTAAATTTATCTTGGCTGATGAATCCACAGGTAAAACTGTGCAATTTCCCATAAGTGTCGAGTAAAGTTAAATTCCTTCTCCAGTATCGTACTGAAAGAGAGTTAGATTATCAGAGGTTCGGAAAACTGGATTTTAACCTCTGAAACCCGCATAAGTTGGGTTGATAATTTATTGTGATTGATTTTTACCTTCTCTCTCTATCCTTTCTGGTTAGCTCATATACCTTTCTTAACAGATCTCTATCCGCCTGGGTTTGAGTTACATCTCGGCGACCCATTGTCAGTTTTGCTAGTTCAATTGCCTTATCAAGTTTATTTTCCACCCATTTCTTCTCTCCTCCCCAGTTGAAGGATGGAACAAATTTAGGTGCGATGCCACCTCCAAAGATATTACAGGCTATCCCAATTACACAGCCCGTGTCAAGAAGTGTTCCAATGCCTGTTTTGGTGTGATCTCCAATAAATGAGCCTACTTTAATATCTTTGCTATCCATTAGTGTTCCTTGAATGGGTACCTTTATAGTGCCGTAGGTATTCTTAAGATCAGAGTTAGTAGTTAAAGCTCCTAAGTTTATCCATTCTCCTATGTAAGCATGTCCGATAAAACCATCATGATGCTTGTTGCTATAAGCATGAAAGATTGACTCCTCAATTTCTCCTGCTATCCGACATACCGGACCAATGCTACATCCCTCACGCACCTTAGCTCCATCTATTATAGTTCCCTCTCCTATATAAGATGGTCCATCGATGATAGTGGGAGGACGAATCCTTACCTTTTCTCCAATGTAAATGGGACCTTCTTTTGCATTTAAAACTACTCCTGCCTCAACCTCTGTTCCTTTTCCTATGTAAATTTGAGAAGGATTAACAAGATAGGCACCCTTCTTTACTTTACCCTCTATACCACTTTTCCCCTTTATCTTAAAATCAGCTCTTATAGCATCGCTGTTAAACTTTATTAATTCCCAGGGATACTCTAAGAGATTAACCTTAGATTCTTTTACCTTTATTAGTTGCTTAGCCTGAGTCAGGGTTTCCTCAATTTTTTCCTCTGAGCTAAGGAGAAGTTTTTTTAGGGTATCTTTATTTAACCGAGCATAGACAATATCTTGTTCTTGTATTCCCATCTCCTCTTCTCCCTCTAAGGGTATCTCCTCCTGGTTAAGTAATAGAGCTCTCCCATTAACAAAAAGAACATTTTTTCTTTTTATATCTTGGAGATTGTTTACCTTGAAAGCCTTGTTTTTTTGAGAAGTAACAGGACCAAGATACTCCCGACACAGAAGATGCACATCTTTTCTTGATATTTTAGAGATTTTTTTTCCTAAGGTGCTAATCCCACATCTTAAATCATACACAGGCCTGGTTAGGGTGAGAGGATAAAAATTTTCCACCTTTCTATCTTCAAAAATACACAAAATCCGGTCCATCTTTATTTTATCTCTAATTTCTCAGCTATTCCTTCCATATATATATAGTAATTTTTTCGTTTTAACTTTTGAGCTGCCTCCTCATCTACTATAGCAATTGCCTTAGGATGAAGCTGGAGAGCAGAAGCAGTTGTCGCAGCACTTAGTGGACCTTCCAAACATTTTTGCACTACTTCAGCTTTATTAAATCCATTGGCTAAGAGAAGACATTCTTTTGTTTCAAGAATGGTGCCAATGCCCATAGTAATAGCACAGCGAGGAACATCCTCTTTTTTTTGAAAAAACCTGGAGTTATCCTCAACTGTTTCTTCAGTTAAGATTTTCAACCTTGTTCTTGAGCTTAAAGAGGAACTGGGTTCATTAAATCCAATATGTCCATCTCTTCCTATTCCCAGAACCTGTAAATCAATTCCTCCTTCCTCCTTTATCTTTTTCTCGTACCAGTCAGAAAAATCTTTTGCATTTTTCACATCGCCTCTGGGGATATAAACATTTTCTGGTTTTATATTGATGTGATTAAAGAGTTTATCGAACATAAAATAATGATAACTCTGAGGATGATCTGGGGAAAGACCGCAGTACTCATCCAGGTTAAAACTCCTTACCCTGGAAAAATCAAGCCCCTTTTCTTTATGCATTTTGATAAGCTCGGTATACATTCCCTCAGGTGTGCTTCCTGTAGCTAATCCTAAAACTAAATCAGATTTTTCATGAAGCCTATCTGCAACAATTTTAGCTGCCCGTTTGCTTAATTCCTCATAGTCCTTGACAATGATTATCCTCATTTTCTCTCCTTATCCTAAAGTTTTTGTAGCACTCTCCAGGCTTTAGTATGATATTACACCAATTCAAGAGTTTTGTCAAAATTACTTTTACCTTTGTTTTCCGAAACTGGAAAATTTAGATCTTGACTGGGGTAAGAAAATTTCCTATTATGCCTGGTAGAATTTACTGAATTTAGGGTAAGAAAAAGTGAAGAGAAGAAAAACTAAAATTGTAAAAATTGGTAAGGTAAAAATTGGTGGGAATGCTCCAATGGTTGTGCAAGGAATGATTAAAACTAAAATAGAGGATACTCTGGCAACGATTGCCCAAAGTAAGAAACTCATTAAAGCAGGAGCAAAAATAATCAAAATAGCTCTTCCAAATAGGGCAGCTCTAAGAGGTCTTTCTAAAATTAGGGATAAGCTAAATGTTCCTTTAGTGGCCGATGTTCACTTTAATTATGAGCTTGCCTTAGAAGCTCTAAAACAGGGAATAAACAAATTAACAGTTAATCCAGAAAATATAAGCAAAGAGGGAATGCTAAGGATAATAAAAAAAGCTAAGAAAAGAGAAGTTTCTCTTTGTATAAAGATAAACCCAAGCTCCTTAGAGAAAAGAGCAGAAAAATATCAAGAGATAGTAGTGAAAAAAATGGCAAGAAGTGCCCTGAATACTATAGAATTCTTAGAAAAAGAGGATTTTTCAAATATCATTATCTATCTTAAAACTTTTGATGTGCTCACTACTATTTTCTCTTATCAGCTTCTCGGTAATAAAATCTCCTATCCTTTTCACCTGGAAATACCTACCACTGATTCTTCTCTTCAAAGTATTATCAGATCATCCATAAATATAGGAATTCTTCTTTCTCAGGGGATAGGAGATATTATTAGAGTTTCTTCAACAGATGACCCTGTAGAGGAGGTAAAGGTAGGCTATGAAATTCTAAAATCCCTATCTTTATATAAGAAGGGACCAGTTTTAATTTCCTGTCCTACCTGTGGAAGATGTCATACAGATTTAGAGAGAGTTGTCAGAGATGTTCTTTCTGGAATTGAAGGAATTGAGACTCCCTTAAAAATAGCTATTATGGGCTGTGAGGTTAATGGTCCGGGTGAAGCTAAGGATGCTGATATTGGAATAGCCTGCACAAAAAATGGAGGGATTCTCTTTAAAAAAGGAAAAATGCTAAGAAAGATTAGGGGAGAAAATATAGCAAAAGTTTTAATAAAAGAAGTTAAGAAGATGAGCTATTCTTCTTTTCCTCTCCTGTAAAGGAGGAAGGTGAGAACTCTCGCAGTTTTAACTCAGTTAAGATAGAGCGAGCAACTTTTACACTAAATACTGGATTACGAGAAGTAAGAGAAACTCTGAGTGTATCTCCTAATCCATAGAAAAGAAGGATGCCTATCCCTACCGCTGATTTAACCAGCCCGGGAGTGCCATATCCAGCCTCAGTTATTCCAATGTGAAAAGGATAATCCACCTTTTCTGCCAACAGTTGATATGCTTTGACTGTTGTATTTATATCAGAAGATTTTAAAGATACAACTATATCTTTGAACTCAAATTCTTCCAAAAGTTCAATCTCTGAGAGAGCACTTTCTACCATAGCTTCAGGAGTTGCTCCTCCATATTTCTGGTAAAGCTTCTTTTGAATAGAGCCACTGTTAACTCCAATTCTTATGGGTATCCCATGTTTTTTAGCTACTTTAGCTATTTCAGCTACCCTTTTTTTGTCCCCAATATTCCCCGGATTTATGCGAAGCTTATCTATCCCGGATTCGGCAGCCATTATAGCTAATCTGTAGTCAAAATGAATATCAGCTATAAGAGGAATATTAATATAAGATTTAATTTCCTTTAAGGCTTTAGCAGATTCTCGATCAGGAACAGCTACACGCACAAGCTCACATCCAGCTTTTTCCAGGGATTTTATCTGAGCAACTGTTTTTTTAATATCATTGGTTTGAGTGCAGGTCATCTCCTGAATTGATACAGGCGCTCCTCCTCCTATGATAATATTTCCAACTCTCACTGCTCGGGTATGTCTCCTCTTTATCATAATTTTTTATTCCAATAACTTCTTAACTATTTCCAGATCTTCTTCAAAAGTTATTTTAAAATTTTTATGAGAGCAGGGAACTATTTTAATTTCTCCTCCCATCCTCTCTATCAGAGAAACATCATCTGTTCCATAAAACTTGTCTTTCTGTGCTTTTTCAAAAGCCTTTTTAGCTAAGTCATACTCAATTACCTGAGGAGTTTGAGCCAACCACAGGTTTTCTCGAGGAATGTTCTTTTTAACAAAACTACCCTTTTTACTCTTTTTTAAGGAATCCTTTAAAGGCTGAGCAACCAGAGCAGCTCCGCATTCTTCTGCTTTTGAAATAACCTCACTAATCTCCTCTTGAGAAACTAAAGGATTAACCCCATTATGGAATAAAATTAAATCTCCTTTTTTTGCTCCCAACTCTTCAGCCATTCTTAATCCATTAAAAGCTGAAATTTGACGCTTTTCCCCACCAAAAGTAATTCTTTTTATTTTCTTAAAACTGTATTTTTTAATAAAGGAGTTAAATTCGGGAAAATCACCTTTTTTAATTACTAAAATAATTTTCTGAATTTCAGGGTGTTTCTCAAAAACCTCAATTGTATAATAAATAAGCGGCCTTTTTGAAATTTGATAGAAAATTTTGTTAATCTTATTAGTTCTCTCACTATTTCCAGCAGCTAAAATAATGGTTGTATTCATTTTATTGAGATGGTTTAACAACTCCTCTCATTTTGTATTTCTGGCCTGTTCACTCTGGTTTATCTGGTTTTCACACATTACACATCACTCATTGCAAGTTTGACCGCTACAATTTTCAATCAAAGGTCTCAGTCATTGGCTATCAGAGTCCAGAATTATCAGACTACAGTTCTGGGGACGACAGATAAAAACATCTCCGTTAAAGTCTCCCAGCTCCTTAACAATATTTTGAGCAGATTTATAATTCTCAACTCCACAAAAAACAGTTGGTCCACTTCCAGAAAGATTAAGCTCTTTTGGTTCAAATTTTTTAAAAAAGTTATATAATTTTTCTACATCAGGACAAATTTCTTTAGCTAATTTTAAAAAATTTTTCCCAGTTTTGCTATAAAGATCATACATCATTTTTGTCTCAATTCTCTTGTGAGGACGGGCAATTACATAAAAACTTGAGCCATACTCATCTTTTATAGACTGAGGTTTCCTTATGGGTGTTATTTTCTCGCCAATTCCTTCAATCTTGCATCTTCCACCATAAAGGAAAAATGGCACATCAGAGCCTACTTTTATTGCTAACTTTCTTAATTTCTCTTGTGAAAAATCTAAGTTATAAAGCTTGTTCAAAGCTACTAAAGTAGCAGCAGCATCACAGCTTCCTCCACCCAGTCCAGCTGAGATGGGAATAGATTTCTGAAGATGTATCTGGCAGGTAAGTTCCCTTCCTGAAGTCTCTTCAAGAATTCCTTTTGCTTTTAAAATAAGCTGATCTTCTTCCTCACATATTATTGATCCTGTTAAACAAGTTTTCTTTGAAATTTTAAAGTCCAGGAAATCAGCAAGATCAATAGATTGAACTATGCTCTCAATCCAATGATATCCATTTGGAGACTTTCCCAGTATTTTAAAGCTTAAATTTAACTTTGCATTTGCTTGAATTAACATAGAAAACTCAATGAACCAATTCTTTATTGGGAATTACACAGATGAACCCGAGGACCCCTTCCCCAATATTTTTAAATTGATGCACCTCATTGGGGGGAACATAAATTGCATCGCCAAAGCCAACCTCAATTTCCTCATCTCCTAAAAGAACTTTACCTTTACCTTTTAAGACAATGACCCCATGAATATGGAGATGTTTATGAAGGGAAGTCCATCCTCCAGGTTTAATTTCAAAATATCTCATGGCAAAATAAGGAGCTCCCTCTCTTTGACCAATTAACACTCTCTTGGTTACCCCTTTAATATCAGAAGAATCATAAGATTCAATAGAGATATCCTCCCAGTCAAATTCCCCCTCTTCCCCTCTGAATTTATGGACTGTTCCCATAATCTGCCTCCTTAAAGTTTAGAAATCACCTTTAGTTAATTCCATCCCCTGCTTAGCTTCCCTCACAGCTCGTTTTAAAGTATCTCCCAGGATTAAACCTTAAGAAAAAAGACTTTTCTAAGAGGGATAGCCATCTTCAAAATAGATAATTATATCAGGCACCAATCTTATAACTCCCTGCTAATATAGTTAAAATTTTATCATTATCTTTCTATCTGTCAAATAGGTTTTTTAGTGAAACTTAATTTAAAAGTTAAGAAAGAGTTGACAAAATTAAGAGTATAGGTATAATAAAAAATGAAAATAGCTTAACTTTTTTAAAAATTTAAATAAAGTTAAAAGATAAAGAATGAACCTTAATAATACTCAAATAAACACTAACCCTAAGTATAATCTTATATTAGATACAGTGAGAAAATTTGAACCTCTTGGTAGGTGTGATATTGCTAAAATTACTGGGTTAAGTGGAGCCGCAGTTACTAAACTGGTTCGAGATTTAATTCAAAAAAGTTTTTTAAAAGAAGATGGTTTTGGTGCTTCCAAAGGGGGAAGATATCCTGTTCTTTTAAAACTTGTTCCTGAGGCTATGTTTGTAGTAGGTGTTGACATTGGAGCAGCTAAAATGCGCTCTGTAGTTGTAGATTTAGAGGCAAATGTAATAACTGGAGCAACTCATCCAACTCACCCCGAAGAGGGAAAAGAGAAGACCCTTAAGAAAGTAATGGATATTATTAATGAAGTAGTTGAACAATCAGGAGTAAACTGGGATAAAATTAAAGGAATAGGAATAGGGCTTTCCGGGATAATAGATCATAAATCTGGTGTTTGTTTGTTTTGGCCTGATGTAGAAGGATGGGAAAATGTCCCTTTAAAAGAAATAGTAGAAGATAAATTTGGCTTGCCAGTGCAGATAGATGATAGTGCTAGAACTATGGCTTTAGCTGAGAGTTGGTGTGGACTGGCTAAAGAAGTGGAAAATTTTATATTTATTAATCTTGGGATAGGAGTTGGAGCTGCTATTTTTTTCCATTCTCAACTATACAGGGGAACTGGAGGCACAGCAGGAGAGTTAGGACATATGACCATAGATGAAAATGGTCCCCGATGTAGTTGTGGTAACTATGGATGCCTGGAGACTTTGGTATCCGGTCCTGCTATTGCTAGAAGAGCAAGAAAAGCTTTAAAAGATGGAGTTATATCTATTATGAGTAAGTTAGCTGGCGGAAAACTTGAAAATGTTACTTCAGAAATTGTGGTTGAAGCAGCTAAAAGAGGGGATAAGCTTGCCTTCAATTTAATGGAAAAAACAGGGGAATACCTGGGTATAGGTATTGCCAATGCTATTAATATTTTCAATCCTCAGTTAGTGATAATTGGAGCTGGGGTATCTAAGGCAGGAGATTTAATTCTTGATCCCTTAAAGCGTACTGTAAAAAAAAGAGCTTTACAGGTAGCCTCAAGCGCTGTTGAAATTAAAATTTCTAAGCTGGGAGATAGATCCGGGGCTCTCGGTGCGGCAACTCTTATTTTAAAGGATGTTTTCCAAAAGCATAAAAAATTAAAAGTTTAAAGAAGATAAAAATTTTTAAAATCAATACTCTAAGGGGGCTGATTATGAAAGCACGATACTCTTCAAAAACATACAAACCTACGTCTGTAGATAGTGGAGCTCTTTTGCCTTACGAGTGGCAGGGAAGTTATTTTATTGGTGAGGAAGAAATTGCAGCGGTGGCCAAAGTATTAAAAATTCGTAGTCCTTTTAGGTTTTATGGTCATACAGATGAAGAATCTTATTCAGATCGGTTGGAAAAGGCTTACTGTGAGAGACTTAACCGAAAGCATGCTTTAGCTGTGAATAGTGGAACTGCGGCACTTACTGTTGCTTTGAGAGCAATGGATATCGGACCAGGGGATGAGGTGCTTGTGCAAAGTTATATGTGGATCTCTTGTCCAATGGCAGTTGTGTTAGTAGGAGCAATTCCTCACTTGATTGATGTTGATGACACTTGGTGTATAGATCCAAATGATCTTGAAAGAAAGATTAGCCCGAGAACCAAATGTGTCATAATGGTAGATATGTCTGGTGCACCTGGTAATCTTGAACGCGTAGAATCTATTTGTAAGAAACATAATATCTATATGCTTGAAGATTTTTCACAGGCAAACGGTGGTAAATTTAAAGGTAAATACGTTGGCTCTTTTGGTGATATGGCAATTTCATCGCACCAATACAATAAAAATCTATCATCTGGCGAAGGTGGTATAGTAGTTTGTGATGATGATAAACTTTATGATCGAGCAATAGCAGCCCATGACTTAGGGTATCCACGAAAAGGTGGTCGTCTTGCTGTTAATGACCCAGAGATACAAATGTGGGGTCAAGGCTCACGTTCCTCTGAGCTTACCTCTGCTTTAGCATTTACACAATTTAAAAAATTAGATTCCATCATTGCTTGTATGCATCATGCTAAATATCGTATACGTAAAGGGCTTGAAGAGATAAAAGGACTTAAACTCCGTCGTATTATTGATCAGGATGGCGATAGCAGTTCTTTTTTACTTATGAGGTGGTCTAACGAGAAGATACGTGATAAGGTTGTGAAAGAGACTCGCAGGGCAGGTATTGTTACTGGTCCAAAGGGGTTAAATAATATTACTATGCCTGAATGGCACCAGCATATCTATTATCAAATTCCAAGTTTGGTTAAGAAAAAAGGTCTTAATTCTGCTGGTCGTCCCTGGACAGATCCATTGAATGAATTTGCCAGGGATTATTCTTATAATAAAGGGATCTGCCCATTTACAGATGATTTAGTTAGATGCGGTAGCTTGCTATCTATACCACCTACATTAACTGATGATGTCTGCGATCGTGTTGTTGAAGAATTTCAAAAAGCAGCCAAAAAATATATGTAATATGTATCTAGACTTAATGAATTTTAAGCAGACCGTCTACACTTTCTGTTAAGGGAAAAGCTAATATAAGGCCAGAAGGAGGGGAGAGAGCATATAGGCTGTTAGCTAAGATAAAGAAAAGCTTTCAAAGGAGGATGTTAAACAATTAATTCTTTTGGAAGCTTTCAGGGAAAATGAATTAAATTAACAATATAAAAAGGAGATTTTTATTATGAAAAGAATACTACCGTTTCTTGTAGTGCTTTGCTTTATGTTTGTTTCTGTCCCATTTGTATGGGCAAAGGCTGAAAAAATACGAATTGTTCACTATCACTGGACCCAACCTCCCTATGATGAAATTAATGCTGGTTCTGCTAAATCCTTTATGGCTGAGCACCCAAATGTCCAGATAAAAGTATTAATGTATGCTGATGCTGATATGCCTACTAAGGTAAGGACAGCACTTGCTGCAGGAGGTGAGATTGATACCTTTGCTATGCCAAATATGCAGTCAGGATGGTTCATGGCAAATAATACATGCGCTGAGATAATGCCTTCAGCATTTGGCAAACAAACTGTGCAGGAAGTTATTGATATGTGGGAAAAGGGTGCTGTCAAAAAGGTAGGTGGTTTTTATAGTGATATATACTACGGTATCCCTCATGAAATGAGTAATTATGTGGCATGGATCAATACAGCACATATGAGAGAAGCAGGTCTGGATCCTGAAACAGATATCCCTAAAACTTGGAAAGAGTTTGTTAGTGTCTGTAAAAAAATGACCAAGGATGAAGGTGGAGTTAGGGTCAGGAATGGTTTTGCAATTAATATTAAAGCTTCAGTTTTTCCATTCTTAATTCTTCACACCTTAATGGAACAAAAAGGCCTTGATTGGTCAACGGAGAAAGGATTGCTTGCAAGCTTGGATACAAAAGAAGCTGTTGAGGCTTTAACCACATTTACGAATTTTGCTACAAAGGATGATATCTTTGATCCTGGTCTTTTTGATAACGAGAGAGAAGGTTTTGGTAATGGTCTCTGCTCTACATTTCTTACAGGTGGAACCTGGTATTGGGGTGTTTTAGATCATTATTCAGTACCCCGAAAAGATGTAACACCAATGAGATATCCACGGTATAAAGATGGTAAGGATATTGGTGGAGTGGTTTATGGGTATTGTGTATTTGTGGCAAAACAATGCAAGAATCAGGAATGGGCATGGAAATGGCTTAATTATCTTGAAAGACAACCTGAGGCATATATTGTCCATGGATACTATCAGCCACGAAAAACATTGGATCCTTTACTTGCTGATAAATATATACCAAATAACGATATTTTTGGAGCTGAAAGAAAAACAGGCGCAGCTATTCTCTCTTCGCCAAGACTTAGTGAAATTCAAGATTCAGTTGGAGAAGCTGTCTCCCGTGTAATCTTTCGGGGTATATCAAATGAAGAATCACTTAGAACTCTCAAAGAAGAAATAGAAAGTATTTTTGAATAAGAGTCTTATAAGGATACGGCTGTTTTAAAACAGCCGTATCCTTAATTTAAATTTGAGATGCAAGAATTTATTCTAGTTAATACCGAGGGGTCATTTTCCTGAGTCTTCTCAGAATTTCCAGTAGTTTCAGTGTCTTCAGTGATTGATTTTTCTTAATATTCTGAGGAAAGAATGAGAAAAGCAAGCTATCAT
>JAUWJM010000173.1 GCA_030607715.1 Candidatus Aerophobota bacterium | reverse complement strand
GGCCACTAAAGGCACTCTCATTAAGGAAACGGGGAGAAAACAGACTGGCAATACCTAAGTCGATGGCGCCATTCCTTGACCCTACTGTCATCTGACAACGTTTGCAAAATTTTCTTGACAAATTTCTATTTCTGGATATAATATATAATAACGTTAAAAATAAGGAAAGTGGTTTAAATGACTGATGTTACGTTAAGAGATGTTGCAAAAAGAGCCGGCGTTTCAATAAGCACTGTGTCAAGAGTTGTCAGGGGGAAAAATATCATTCATCCAGAAACAAGAAAGAAGGTCATGGAAGCTGTTAAAAGATTGAATTACTATCCAGATAATACTGCAAGAGCTATGGTGAAAAAACAAACATATACAATAGGTCTTATTATTTCTGATATATCAAATCCTTTTTATCCTCCTTTGTTGAGAGGAGTGGAAAATACCATTAATAAATTTGGTTACAGTTTGGTACTGTGTAATACTGACGAAAATCCAGAGAAAGAAAAACAGTATCTAAAAGTAATGTTAGAAAAAAGAATAGATGGATTAATTGTTTCCCTGGCCAGTGCTACTAATACTCGCTTTCTTAAAGAGTTTGAGAAAAGGAATATACCTATGGTCTGTATAGATAGAAAGGCTGGAAATTTGAAAGTTGACACGGTATGTGTAGATAATGTCCACGGAGCTTTTATGGCTGTAGAACATCTGTTGAAAATAGGTCATCGCAAAATTGCAATGGTAAGTGGCATAAGAGGTATTACTACTACCGAGGGAAGGGTAGAGGGGTATTTGAAAGCATTGAAAGATTATAAAGTAGATGAATCACTAATAGTCGGAGGAAAATCAACAATAGAAGGAGCCATAGAGACTATCGAGAAACTCTTGAACCTTGATTTTTAACCCACTGCACTATTTTATTGTAATAATTTAATAACTCTGGGCATTTACATCGGTCTTAAAAAATATGGTAAAAAAATACCAGAAGATATAGCTGTTGTTGGGTTTGATGATTTAGATTGGGCTGAGGCTTTATATCCTCCTCCCACAGTAGTTTTACAGCCTACCTACACAATAGGAGCCACAGCAGCTCAAATATTGATACAGAAGATATTAAAAGAGGGACCTAAAAATAAGCAGACCATTATGCTAAAAACAGAACTCATTGTGCGAGAATCCTGCGGGGCTAAATTGAAAAAAATCACCTACACTAATAAAAAGGGAGATAGAGAAGGGTCGAAAATTAAATGAAGGGAGGTGATGGTATTTACGTAATGAACGAGTATGAGAGTCGAGGTTAAATTCATTAGATGAGGAGGTAAATACATTCAAAAGTAGCAGGGATAATATACAATTAATCCTTACTGAGAATGTAAAGTTAAAATGGGAAAAAATATGAAAAAAAGGTTAATAGGGTTAACAGTTGCGGTAACTCTTATAATTGGGGTGTTTTCTTTCTCTGCGATGGCGAAGACTACTTTGAACATCCTGGCTACTAAACCTCAAAGCGCTATGATTGACAACTTTGGATCTGAGTGGGAAGGGATAAGTGGTGTAAAAATTAATAAGATAGAAGTTCCCTATCCGGTCATTTTTGATAAGGTAATGACCGACTTCATTACCGGAACCGGAGCTTTCGATGCGATTTGTATATGTGCGGGATGGATGGGTGATTTTGTAGGTGGTGGATGGATCATGTCTTTGGATGAGTTAATGGAGGAGTATGGCTACCCGGAGTGGGAAGATACTGCTCCTGCTATCCAGAAAGTGGTAAGCTGGGCCGGTAAAACATATGCACTTCCCTTTGATGGTGATTGTCATAATTTCTACTGGCGAAAAGATGCTCTGGAGAATCCCGCCTATCAGGTAAAATTTGAGGAGGAATACGGTTATCGCTACAACATTCCCCCTAAAACTTGGGCAGAGGTCAAAGATATTGCCAAGTTCTTTCATGGATGGGACTGGGACAATGATGGAGAAATTGAACATGGGATACAATTCATAGCTAAACGTAAAACTCAGGCTCAATGGAGCTTGATGGATGTAGCTGCTCAATATACCGTTCTTCGTGGAAAAACAGATAAATATCATGGTGTACTTTTCTTTGATCCAGAGACTATGGAGCCTCTGATAAATACTCCGGGATGGATTGAGGGAATGAAGATGCTTCAGGAACTTACTAAATATGGTCCTCTCGGTCTTTTGAGTTATGGATATTCGGAAAATAGGATTACCTTTGTAAAAGGAACCTGTGCGATGGTCTTCGACTGGGGTGATATTGGCGTTATGGAGCAGGATCCGGAAGAATATGGGAGTACAGTGAAAGGCCTGGTAGGTTATTCTCCTTTACCAGGAGCAGGTAAAGTTTGGGATAGAGAAAAGGATGAATGGCTTTACCAGTATAACCAGATCAACTTCCTTGATTTTGGTGGTTGGGTTTGGATTATACCAAAAACTTCCAAAAACCCAGTTGAGGCTTATAAGTTTATCACCTTTGCAACTAATCCTGAGCGGAGCTTACTACAGGTAATTGGTAAAGCTTATTGTGGAGCTAACCCCTGGCGATTTAGCCATTTCACTGAATTAGATGAGTGGATTGATGCGGGATGGGGTAAAGAATCAGCCACAGGTTATCTAAAGGCCATACGAAATATACTTGAGGATCCAGAAGCTGCATTAGACCTGAGAATTCCAGGAACAAATGAATACTACGATTATCTTGATCTTTATCTAAGTAAAGTTCTTGCAGGGGAGATGACTGCAGAAGATGGCTGCAAAAAAATTAGTGAAATTTGGGAAAATATCACCAAGAAATATGGCCGGAAAAGACAACTCGATCTCTATCGTGAATCTCTGGGTTTGGAGCCTTTGGAATAAAGAATGGATATAGAAAATTAAGAAAAACCCGGGTTAAAACTAACCCGGGTTTTTCTTCTATCTAAGGAGCAAGGGAAGTGCTTGAAAGAGCCAAGAGTAAATTTTTAGTTAAGTGGTATTTTATTCTTCCCGCTATAATCTTTTTTATAATTATGGTTATCTTTCCTATGATTTGGGCTCTCCGTCTTTCCTTCTTTAACTGGCATGCCATTTTGGGACCCAAGATGGATTTTATAGGCTTGGGGAATTTTTATGATATTCTCAAAGACGAGCGTTTT
>JAUWJM010000058.1 GCA_030607715.1 Candidatus Aerophobota bacterium | reverse complement strand
CTCAACTTGCGATGCTGAAGGGCTCTTACATAACTTCATTTGGAGTGATGGCAGCAGGGTCAGTTGTATCTGTAATCGTGCCAGTGATACTTGTCCTGGTTTTTCAGAAGAAATTTACTCAAGGGTTTATAGCTCCATCTGAACGTTAATTTTTGATTAAAGTTGAAACTTGGCCGTAATAGGTAAGTTTTCCTAAAAGCTAATAATTTAGGCAGACCTTCAGGTCTGCCTAAATTCATCAGGCCTAAAGGCCTGAACTACATTTGAGGGATAAAGACGAGGTTGGCTATCCGCAGGGATTTGCCAAAATCCTTTTTGAAAACTAAACTATTACCCTGAAACAACATAGGATCTATTCCAATTTTAAATAATAAAAAAGGTGCAATATGAACAACACAGAAAAACTAAAAACTAAGATGGAATTTAAAAGTTTGACTCATAATACCAAGATACCTGTATTAGGACTTGGAACATGGAGTATAGGGGGAGGAATGGTGACTGATACTACCTATGATAAGGAAAACATTCATGCAATTAAAACTGCAATAAAGCTTGGAATGACTCATATTGATACTGCTGAAATGTATGGTGATGGACATGCAGAAGAGTTGGTTGGAGAAGCAATTAAAGATTTTAATAGAGAAACCCTTTTCATTACTACCAAAGTTTCGCCAGAGAATTTAAGATATGATGATGTTATTGCTTCTGCAAAGAAGAGTCTGCGAAGATTAAAAACCGAGTATATTGATTTATATTTGATTCATATACCCAATCCCAAAATCCCTATACAAAAAACAATGAAAGCATTGAATTTCTTGTACGAGCAGGGGTTGATTAAATTTATTGGGGTAAGCAATTTTTCGGTCAAACAGATGAAACAGGCTCAGAATAGTAGTCAAAACAAAATTGTTGCTAATCAAATAGAATACAGTCTCCTGGTAAGAGATGAGGGTAACGAGTATATTAGTGATATGGAATCTAAGGTAATTCCTTATTGTCAAGAAAACGATATTATGATTGTTGCTTACAGACCACTGGCAAAAGGTAGGTTAGCAAAGCCTGGTTTTAAAATCTTAGATGAATTAGCTAAAAAATACAACAAAGCCCGGGCCCAGATCGCAATAAATTGGTTAATTTCCAAAAAGAAAATTATCACTATACCCAAATCAACGAGCATAGGGCATCTTAAAGAAAACCTGGGTGCAGTTGGCTGGAAACTAAAACCAGAAGATATTCGTAAGCTGGATAAGGAATTTAAATGAAAAAACCGGGATGCAAAATGCCGGGAATATTGACTTTTATCAAAAATTATATATACTATATATAGTAAAAACAATGGGAAGATTAATTTCCTGGGAGATTATTTCCAGCCCATGGGTGGATAGCTCAGTCGGGAGAGCACTGTCTTTACGCGGCAGAAAGTCACAGGTTCAAGTCTTGTTCCGTCTATCAAAAGTGTGGGGCCGTAGTTCAGTTGGCTAGAATGCCAGACTGTCGATCTGGAGGTCGCGGGTTCGAGTCCCGTCGGCCCCGCCATACATCTGCCGTAATAAATTAGTTCTTCGTAATAGTTTAGCTTTTCTAACAGGACAATCGGAAATTATTCTATTTATAAAAACCTGTTACTTTTTTTAAAAAAAGTTTTTATCCAGAGTGAGGCCAAAATATTCATCTTCCCTGGCAGGTCTCCAACCCTGCATCTCCTCCCATTTCATAAAATCCTGACATTCCATGCAGTATCCATATTTTTCGAGTAATAGGTAAGGTTTGCCTAAATTCATCAGGCCTAAAGGCCTGAACTACATTTAAGGATAAAGACGAGGTTGGCTATCCGCAGGGATTTGCCAAAATCCTTTTTGAAAAACTAAACTATTACACTCAAGATTGCTTCGCTTCGCTCGCAATGACACAGGGTTAACTGAATACTTATCTAAATTGTATTGTAGCTCTCTTTAGTATTTTGTCAAAATTTTGAAAATTTATTAAAAAGTGGTAAACTTTTTACCAGAATGGGTGGCAGGTTTAGTCCAGAATCTAAACTTGAGAAAATTGACAATAAATATAAAATTTATATATTACTTCTGGACTAAAATTTTTTTCTTGTTCATAGCAATACATAAATAAACAGATTTAGTATCTTAAAGCAAGGGCTCTTAAAGGAAAATCCCCATCTTCAGGGAAAGGTTTCCCGTGAGGATTTTTTTGACCCTACTTTTTATCTTTGCTCTGAATTGGGCGATGAGATCTTCTCTTATGTTGAGAGGTTAGTGGGAGAGGATGAAAGATTTCTCTTTCCTGAAGACAGGGGGAAAAGTAAAAGTTACAACTATAACCAGAACACCTTTCTTGTAAATGCAATAAATAATGGTCAACGAGGTGCCTACTGGGATATTTTGCGCAAAGTGCAGGTCTGATGAATTAAACCGGCAAGTAAAAAAGCTGGATAAATTCAAACTCTGCAGAAAAATTGTTTTGTGAAAAGGTCTCATCTATGAAAAAGAGAGCCCTGTATCTTATATTTCTTGCAATCATAATTGGTTCAGTTTTAGCAGGTTTCCTTTTGAAAGGGAAGCTTTACTCTAATTCTTCTTTAAAAAATAAGGATACATCAATGCAGATAAAACTTCCTCTAAACAGGCATAAAGGAAAACTTTCTCTGGAAGAGGCTATCTTCCAGAGAAGAAGCAGAAGAGAATACAAAGAAGAAATTTTAACTCTTGAGGAGGTTTCCCAGATTCTCTGGGCTGCAGCAGGTTCTACTGTAGATGAAATAACCGGTGCCACTCGAACAGCTCCTTCTGCAGGAGCCTGCTATCCCATACAAACTTACCTGATAGTAGGAGAGGTTAAAGGGCTCACTTCAGGGGTTTATTATTATGAGTGGTGGGGACATAAACTCACCCTCATAGCTGAAGGAGATGTACGAGAAGAGTTAACCAAAGCTGCCTTAGAGCAACAGATGATTAACAGAGCACCTGCAAGTTTGATCTTTACTGCTCTTTATCCTCGAACTACTAAACGTTATGGTAAGCGAGGTATCCGTTACGCTCACATAGATATGGGATGTATAGTTCAGAATGTTTATCTTCAAGCTGAAGCATTGAATCTGGGTACAGTATGTATTGGTGCCTTTATAGATGAGGCAGTAAAAGACATTCTAAGGGTAAAAGATGAGGAACCTTTATGCATAATGCCTCTGGGTAGAACCTGATCAATAAACTATCTGTACCTCTTTACGCACGTCTTCTGGAATTTTTATATTGAGTTGCTCGGCTCTTGTTTCATTAACAACTGAAATCCCCTGGTCAGGACACCTGATGGAAATATTTACCGGACGTGCCCCAGCTAATATCATCAAGGCAATTTCAGCTGCAGCCTTGCCCTGCCCGTACCCAGATAGGTTAATAACTCCACACAAAGCTCCGTCATTCACAACGAAATCTATAGAGGTGAATTCAGGAAGCATACTATTTTTGAGTGTCCATTCCATGATCGTCTCAGGTGGTAAACTCATTTCTCCATCCTTCTCCTTGATAGTGTGATAGGTAAACAGACCAATTGCATCCACCTTAGTCTGGAGTTCTCTTATTTTTGCTTTCCAGAGATCAAAATTATTTGTAGCATAGAATTGGCAAATTTCAATGGGCAGCGTCATCTGTTTTACTCTGGTCACAAATGCTTGGGCGGTAGGACTGTTATCAGTCACTATTGCAGCCTTTTTAACATCTGGCACAATTCGTTGGAGAAGTTCAATTGATTCTTTAACGAGCGCTCTTTCAAGCACCCCGGTTATATTCTCAGCGGGAAATCCATAGTCCGCAGGTTCAGCGTTCACACCACAGAAAACAAAGGGAAGAGACGCACCAATGTACCTTTTGGCCACCAGTTCACAGGCATTGTCGTCAAACACAATGACAAGGTTGGGTCCAAATTCTTCAATTTTTCTCACAGCCTCCTCTGCCACCTTTTTCTTCCACTCTGTGCTGGTTCTCCTTTTGGTGTCCAGATAAAATTTTTCTGTTCTAATTCCTCTGCCTTTAAATACGTCTTCTACACCCTTTGTCTCTTCTATCACCCAGGAATACTCAGGATGATAACTGAAAACAAGAAGTACCTTTTCACGAGCTTGTGCAAATCCGCACACTGCAACCAGCAATATTATGCCGAGTATGCAACATAGCTTTTTCATCGTAACCTCCTTTACATATTTGTAATATTTTAGCTTTCATAAAGGGCTTTGAGTATCCTACGGAAAATGACCTCACAAAACTTTTATACTAATTCTTACTTTAGTGTAGCAGGTCTTGCATTTTTTGGCTATGCAAACTTTATGAGAAAACCTTGCTCTACTGCTCGCTAAAAAAAGGTTTCCCGTAGGGATACCCAAAGCTCCGCGAATCTTACCTTTCAGGAAAACTTACCTGCTACAAGAAATTTATTTTCCGGAATTATAAATCTTTTTTTCCTTTTTGTCAAATCAAAAACTTCCAGGAATTCCCCCAAAATTCAGCTCCTTCTTTTCGGTTAAAAGCCAATGCTAAGACAAATAGTGCCACACGCTTTCGCTTACGCTCGGCGGCCCCTTCGGGGTGCTCCCATCCTCGAAGAGGATGGGTACATCTGGCACTATTATTATACTACAAAGAAAAAAGTGCGTAAGGGGAAATTAAAGAGTTTCATTTGCCTTGAGAGGGAAATTATGGTAAGATTAGAATTGTAGTTTAGAGATTGGGGTCAAGTCTTGCAATGCAACATTCTTTTAGTAAGAGTATATATCTTATTAAGATTTTGGGAAGCCCAAGCGGATACATAATTAAGATTTACTCCTTTAGCAAATTTCTTTGATAAAAGATGCTCATACAAGGTGTTCCAAGGATTCTTTTTTGCTTTCTTGATGTTATTTATCAGCTTAGAAATTTAAGGGGCTTAAATAAGCCTTTATTTGCATTTTTATGGAAGCAAGATAAAAGAGTGAATAGAAAATTATATAATATTTTTCCTCTATTAATCAATAAGTAACACTCTCCTTATTCACAAAGGACGGAACACCCTGAAAGAAAGTGAGATGAAATAGTGAGTAAAATTAAAATTGCGAAAAAGAGGAGGTTGCAGAATGAGTGTTTATACCGGGAAAATCACCTTAAAGGATAGGGGAGGGTATGAAGTATTTGATATTACTAAAAAAGTTAAACGCGAGGTGGAAAATTCGGCACTGGCCAATGGAACTGTTACTGTTTTTGTTCCAGGAGCAACCGGTGCCCTGACCACCATAGAGTATGAGCCCGGGTTGGTTCAGGATCTTGAAGATTTTTTCAACAAATATATCCCGCCAGGAAGAGACTACCATCATGAGAAAAGATGGCACGATGGGAATGGACACTCGCATTTAAGAGCATCTCTTATTGGTCCTTCTATTTCTGTACTTCTTGTTAATTCTCATCTTACCTTAGGAACCTGGCAACAGATAATTTTTCTGGAGCTTGATAACAAGCCTCACCACAGGGAACTTGTAGTTCAGGTGGTTGGCGAGTGAGGATAGGGAGGGTAGGGGACTCCCGGATTAAAAAGGTGAAAGTTAGAGGAAATCCAAAAAATTTAATAAAAAGGTTTAAAAATTTAATCTGAATGAATATGTTGTTTCCGTCTGGGATTAATTTTAATATTTTACCTTAGATTTAAGAATATTGTCTGCAGTTACAAATCATTGTATTATGTCTTATACTGAAATCGAAAATGAGATGAGATGAAAAATATGAAGCGCAAACGCACCATCAGTATTGATGAGGATCTGCATTTCTGGATAGAAAGAGAGTATAAACGCAGGGGATTTCGCAGTTTTTCTGCCTTTGTGGAAAAAATTCTCTGGGAGCACAGGCTTCAGGAGAAAAGCAAGGGAAATAAATCTCGTAAACACTGACTAAATGAGTAAGTCGGAAAAGTATGAAGATTTTTATTCACATTTCCCTACAAAGGTATGAAGATTTTCCAGAAAATGGGTTGAAAATAGTATGAACATTTACCATTTTTATAATATTGAAGAAAAGAGCATCCTGGCAGCACTTATCTCCTTATTTTCATACCCTTACTTTTAGCTGGAGCTTACCTTGCGCGTAAATACTCAGCAAACCCGTCATTGCGAGTGAAGCAATCTTGGTAGTTGCAGGCTTTAGCCTGTGTTTATGAACACCCTAAAGAGTGCAGCTACTTCCTCTGCTCCTTGGAATCAACAACATAGAAAGTCCTTCACTGAATATTTACCTTTGCGCAGACCATCATCATCTACTACTACCTTTTCTCTATACTGCATTCCCATACTCGATTTTAAATTGGGTTTTCCATACTTAGCGGTTTTTAAACTTACGGTTATATAGGGTCTTTTTTCAAACGCAGGCTAAAGCCTGCGGCTACAACTCCTACCCAAGAAAAGAAAAATTTTTGCTTAGAAGAAAAGAAATTTCCTCGTTAAAATTGAAATTTAAAGTTTTACTTTAACAAACTTAAAGTAGATAATGATAACTAAAGTAATAATTCATATTATATTCTATAATACTTATTAATACACTATCACAAAATAGTTTATTTTTTCTTTTCTTTTATTTTGGTTTACATAATATCTATTATCGGAACATAAAACTCTAACAATAATAGAAAGTCTACTCGCCATTTTACTATAAAACTAATGTATTACTTTATATAAGATAATTGTAACACCGATTGTACAAGCCTTTTTCTTAGATAAAAGAGATTTTTTATTGATATCACTGTGCAGATAAAATTTAAATTGTATCTTAGAAAAATTAATACATTATATTAATTTTTATGTGATGATTAAGTTAGCAAAGCAATTTTCAAACTAAAATTAATATAAGACATTAAAAAATAAGATATATCATTAATATGAATTTATAAATTCTGGTTTCTGATTACCGAATTTTAGTCGCTTACTCTTTTTAAAAAATTGGCGAGATTGATATAGCTCAAATTCCACTCATTTTGTGCGTTTTCTTAGCCCGAATGATGAAACTCTTCCTCTCAAGCAAAAGATGGCCTTATTTGGCTTCTTATGCCCTTTTTTCACTAAGACTTTACTTAATCCTCCCCTACCCTCTCTGGTTTGTTAATTAGGTTTATTTGTTGGGTGAATTAAATAATTGACACCTTTAATTTTTTAAACTATAGTAACCAGTAGTACCAAAAATAAAAATATAACCATAGAGTGTGCAGTCTGTGGTTATATTTTTTAGCAATGCTTAGTATTATAAGGAAAAGAGGTAAAATGCTTAAAGAAAAAATTGGTTTCATAGGTGTCGGGAGAATGGGAGAGGCTTTAATAAGATCCATAATGGATAAGAAACTTCTACCCCTGCAAAACATCTGGGTTTGTGATAAAGTTAAAGAGAAACTTTGTCCTTTAGCAAAGAAAGGTATTAAAATAACTACCCGGATAAAAGAAATAGTTAAGGAGGTTGATATAATAGTTTTAGCAGTTAAACCTAAAGATATAAAATTAGTATTAAAGGAATTAAAAGAAGAAGTTAATCCTTCCCAGTTAATTATATCCATTGCTGCTGGTGTTAGTATCTATTGCTTAACTAAGCTTCTAAATAAAGATATTCCTATAGTTAGAGTTATGCCTAATACGCCAATCTCTGTAGGAGAGGGAATGTGCGTCTTTTCTCCTGGCCCGGGAGTAAAAGAAGATAAAATTAAAGTAATCAGGCAAATTTTAAAGGCAGTGGGAAAGGTAGAAGAGTTACCTGAAGATAAACAAAATGCAGTGACAGGATTAAGCGGAAGTGGTCCTGCTTATATTTACACAGTAATTGAAGGCTTAATCAAAGGAGGAATAAAAGCAGGGCTTAGCCGAAAAATTGCTTATAATCTGGCGATTCAAACTACTTTAGGAGCTGCTAAATTAGCCGAAGAAAGCAGTCTTTCCTTAGGAGAGCTTATATCAGCAGTTACCTCTCCTAAGGGAACAACTGCTGAAGGACTTAAAGTCCTAAAAGAAAAAGGATTAAAAAATTGTATAGCCCAGGCAGTAATTAAATCTACTGAGAGAGCTAATCAAATAAGCAAGGAAATGGAGTCCGAATTTTGAAGATCACCCCCTCCCAAATACGAGAAAAAAAATTTAAGATATCCTTAAGGGGTTACGATAAAAAAGAGGTTAGTAAATTTTTGCACAGCTTAGCTAACTCGTGTGAAAATTTACTTAAAACCAATAAAGACATATCTCAAGAATTGGATAAATTGGGAAAAAATATGGAAGGTTATCAGAAAAAGGGAGAGAAATTGGAGAATCTTCTTCTCTCTGCTCAGAAAAGTGCACAACTCATCGACAAAAACAATCAGGAAAAGGCCGAGTTAATAGTTAAAGAAGCAGAAATAAAGGCAAAAAAGATAATCTTTAAAGAAGAAAAAAAACTTGAGGGACTAAAAGAAGAAATTCTTAGATTATCGCAACAGAAAAAACTCTTCCTTTTAAAAGTAAGATCTTTAATTAAAGCTCATTCAGAATTATTGGATTTTTATGGGGAGGAACCTTTAGAAAGTTCTCCTTCGTCTTCCTCAGAGTCCCTCCCCTACCCTTCTTTTCGAAAAGAAAAAATTAGTTTTGAGGAGTAACTCCCCTTACTTCTTGTTCCCCATTAGAAAATTAAACCAACTGGTTATTTGACATTTTTAATAGGGGTGTTATAATATACCAAGTTTTACCAATAAATTATTGTAAAGAGGTGTACACGTGTCAGAAGAAGGCGTAGTTAAATGGTTTGATGACCGTAAAGGTTATGGGTTTATTGCACGAGAAGACGGAAAAGATGTTTTTGTGCATTTTTCCAACATTACTCAGGAAGGATTCAAGAGTCTAAAGGAAGGTGACAAAGTATCCTTTGATGTGCAAGAAAGCGAGCGAGGTCCTCAGGCAATTAATGTAAGAAGGCAGAGTTAGCGGATAGAGACCAATATCCCGGCTGGATGATTATAGTCAAATCTTTATCCTTAATTATAGAACTTCAGCCGGGATACCAATGCAAATTTTATCTCAGATATAAGGGTGAATAACCATCCTACTTTTTATACCCCTTCCCCTTTTGTTTATTTATATCCCTATTTGTCTAATGAGCTGTAATTTTTATTTATTTTATCCCATAAGATTAAGGAGTTCGCCTTCCCCACCATTTCTTTTATAATTTCTGTCTTATTTTTTATTTGAAAAGCGTGCAGTATCATTCCAGAGAGCTCTGAAAAAGGGATAAATCCTCTGTGAACCATGCACGATTGCCCCACTTCGGGCTCATTTTTACCACATATTAGGGAAGGTAACGG
>JAUWJM010000070.1 GCA_030607715.1 Candidatus Aerophobota bacterium | reverse complement strand
CTTTGCGTAGAGGAGAATACCATAAACCATTGTAAATTAAATCTGAGTAGATGCTTGCTACAATAGGTTTAAAGTGAAGTGTATCTTTATCTAAGGTTATTGCCTCAAGTTCTCTATGAGCCTGATGAAGGATAACAGCAGCCGGAGCCTCATAAATTTCCCTTGATTTTATTCCCACCAGTCTATTTTCTACCATGTCAATTCTACCCACGCCATTATCTGCTCCTATCTCATTTAGCCACTTAATGAGTTCTATCATGGGGTAATTTTTTCCATTGATTCCCACCGGCCTTCCATTTTTAAACTCTATTTCTACATAGATGGGTTTTGAAGGAGATTCTTGAAAAGATTTAGTTATTTGATAGCTATCAGGCGGAGGTTCTCTCCAGGGATCCTCCAGGGAACCACATTCAATACTTACTCCCCAGAGGTTTCGATCTATAGAATAGGGAGATTCCTCTTTTATCTGGATGGGAATGTTGTGCAATTGAGCGTATCTTATCTCCTCCTCTCTTGAGTTAAGCTCCCATTCCCTTAAAGGAGCAAGGATGGTGATTTCAGGATTTAAGGCTTTAGCTGTTACTTCAAATCTAACCTGATCGTTTCCTTTTCCCGAGCATCCATGGGCGATAGCCTATGCCCTTTCTTTTTCAGCTAAATGTATTAACCCTTTAGTTATAAGAGGTCGGGCTAAAGCAGTAGCTAAAGGATATTTTCCTTCATAAAGAGCGCTAGCTTGAAGAGCAGGAAGAACATAATTCTGACAAAATTCTTCCCTTAAGTCCTCTACATAGGCTTTGCTTGCTCCAGTTTTAATAGCTTTTTCTTTAATTCCTTCAAGAGAGCTGCCCTGGCCAAGATCAGCAGTATAGGTTATTATCTGAGCTTTATACTTTTGCTTGAGCCATCGAAGGATTACTGAAGTATCTAATCCCCCTGAATAGGCTAAAACAATTTTTTTAATAGATTTCATTTATTTTCTCCTCCTTATCCAAGCAAATCCAGTAAGATAGCTTTCTGCAGATAAAGTCTATTTTCAGCCTGTTCAAAGACAATACTATTTTTCCCATCAATTACCTCATCGGTAATTTCTTCTCCCCTGTGGGCAGGCAAACAATGCATTACCAGGGTGTCTGGTTTTGCTTTTTTTAAAAGAGCTGAATTTAACTGGTAGGGATTAAAGATTTTTTTCCTTTTCTCTCTTTCTTTCTCCTGTCCCATACTTGTCCAAACATCGGTATAAATAACATCTGCTTCTTCCACTGCTTCCTCAGGATTTCTTAAAAGATGTATTTCTTCCTTCCCTTCTTTAGCTCTTTTTATTATCTTTATTATTTTTTCCTGGGGTTGGTATTCTTTGGGAGTAGCTACCCAAATTGATATACTTAGTTTTGCTGCTCCCAGGATTAAAGAGTGACAAACGTTGTTTCCATCCCCTATATAAGCTAACTTAATCTTGTTCAGTTTCTTCCCCTTTTTCCAGAGGGTATAGTAATCTGAGAGAGCCTGACAGGGGTGAAGCAGGTCAGTGAGACCATTGATTACTGGTATAGTAGCTGCTCTGGCCAGTCTTTCTACTCTTTGGTGTTCAGTTGTGCGAATCAGAATCCCATCTACATATCGAGATAAAACCCGGGCCGTATCCTCAATACTTTCTCCTCTTCCCAGTTGCATATCCTGACTTGAGAGAAAGAGGGGCTTTCCTCCTAACTGATGCATTCCTACCTCAAAAGATACTCTGGTTCGAGTGGAAGATTTCTCAAAGATCATAGCTAAGGTTTTCCCCTCAAGAGGATGGTAAATCTTACCTTCTTCCATTAATTTCTTTAGACAATTAGCCGATTGGAACAGATTTAAAATTTTGTTTTTATCTAAATCCCAGATGCAGATAAGGTCTTTTTTCATATTTTTTCCATTTTTTCTCTAATAATTTTGTTTGCCAGTTTTGGGTTAGCTTTTCCTTTAGTTTTTTTCATCAACTGACCCATGAGGTATCCTAAAGCTTCTTTTTTCCCTTTTTGAAAATCCTTTACCGCCCTAAGATTTTCTTTAATTACTTCCTCGGTCATTTTTCTTAAACTTTCCTCATCACTTATTTGTTGAAGTCCCTTTTCCTCTATTATCTGTTTTATCCCCTTTCCAGTTTTAAACATCACCTCTATTGCTTCTTTAGCTAAACTACCACTTAGTGTTCCTTTCTTTACCTCAGCTAAAACCTCAGCAAGTTCAGCAGGGGCAATTTTCACTTTATCCAGCGATTTTCCTTCTCTTTTTACCAGTCTCAAAACCTCACCCATCACCCAATTGCTCACTACTTTAGGATGGGGAAATAGTTTTACGCATTCCTCAAAGTAATCGGCTAAATCTCTGGAATCAGTAAGAACCTCAGCATCATAAGAGGGTAGCTCATATTCCTTGATAAACCTTTCAAAACGAGGAGAGGGAAGTTCGGGAATCTTTTCCTCTATTTTTTCTACCCATTCTTTTTTTAGTTTAAGGGGCAAAAGATCAGGTTCAGGGAAGTAGCGGTAATCATGAGCCTCTTCCTTACTTCTCATAGAGATAGTTTTCTTTTTTTTGATGTCCCAGAGACGGGTTTCCTGAATTACCCTTTTTCCCTGGTCTAAAACATCGGCTTGTCTTTTTGCCTCTGAGATAAGTGCATCTTTTAAATCCTTAAAAGAGTTCATATTTTTAAGTTCTGTTTTTACTCCCAATTTCCCTTCCTGAGAGGTTAAAGAAATATTGGCATCGCACCTTAAAGAGCCTTCCTCCATATTGCAGTCGCTTACCTTTAAATACTGCAGAATTTTCTTTAAATTGGTAAGATACTGATAGGCCTCATCCGGAGAATTAATATCAGGATGAGAGACAATTTCCATTAAAGGAATCCCAGCTCTATTAAAATCAACAAAACTCCAGGGCTTATTCTGGGTATCCTTGGTGGCGTAGCCGTGAATTAATTTACCAGCATCTTCTTCCAGGTGCACTCTCTGTATTCTAATGCGCTTAGTTTTTCCATTTATTTTAATCTGGACATACCCATCCTTAGCTACGGCTTCCTCATACTGAGAAATCTGATAATTTTTGGGTAGGTCAGGATAGTAGTAATTTTTGCGGGAAAATCTACAAGATCTTGAAATTTGACAGTTTAATGCCAGAGCTGTAGCAATGGTGTATTCCACTGCTTTTTTGTTGATTACAGGGAGCACTCCCGGTAGCCCCAGACATATTGGACAGGCTTGAGTATTGGGAAGAGATCCAAAATTAGTGCTACAACCACAGAATAGTTTACTTCGAGTGAAAAGTTCTGCATGAACTTCTAAGCCAATATTTGCTATATACTTCATCTTAAATTCCCGTTGATTGGAAAACCGCAGTACTGGCAGCGGCTGTCCTTAATTTTAATTTTCCCTATCCAGTACCCACTTCTATTAATGATTATTTTCCCACAATTCGGACAATAAGTGTTTTCTCCCTCATTTTTAGGAATATTGCCTATATACACATATTTTAATTCAGCTTCCATTCCTATCCTGCGAGCCTGGTGCAAGGTTTCTGCAGGAGTAGGAGGAAGGTTGGTTAACCTGTAAGCTGGATAAAATCTACTGATGTGCCAGGGAGTCTCTTTCCCTAAGGTGGCTATAAAATTAGCTATTTCTTTTTGTTCCTCTTTTGAATCATTTAAAGTGGGGATGATAAGGGTGGTTACTTCTACCCAGATTCCCAATTCTTTCATTAATCTCAAAGTTTCAAGAACAGGTTTAAGATGCGCTCCACAGACCTTGTGATAAAATTCTTCCCTCATAGATTTAAGGTCTACATCGGCTGCATCCATATATGGAGCTATTTTTCTTAAAGGTTTTTCTTCAATATATCCATTGGTAACAAAGACATTTTTTATCCCTTCTTTTTTAGCTAATCGGCAAATATCATAGGCATATTCAAAGAAAATGGTAGGCTCAGTATAAGTATAAGCAATGATTTTAGTTTTTCTTTGTTTAGCTAAATTTATTATTTCTTGGGGAGAGATATCCTCTCCCGGGATATCCTTTCTTCCTTTAAGAAATTGGGAAATACTGTAGTTCTGACAGTGCAGACAGTGAAAGTTACATCCTACTGTGGCTATGGAGAAAGCAGTCTCTCCTGGATAAAAATGATAAAGGGGTTTTTTTTCAATGGGGTCCACTGCCCAACTGATTACCTTTCCGTATACTAAGGTGTAAAGCGTTCCTTCTCTGTTTTCTCTCACTCCACATATTCCCCTTTTTCCAGGCGAGATTTTACATTTGTGAGGGCAAAGGTAGCACTTTACTTCCTCTTTCCCTATCTTTTCATAAAACATAGCTTCTTTCATTTTAATCTTTTTTTAACTTAACAAAAATTTTCCTTTTGTCAATAGCAACAGAGGTTGACTTACCCCTTCTTTTTTATAAAATAAAGGTTAAATGATTCTTACGGTTACCCTTAATACGGTGTTAGATAGAGTAGTAGAAATCCCCAGCTTTAAACCAGGATAAGGTTAATAGAATTGAGAAAGAGAGAGCAAGGATAGCTGGAGGGAAAGGAATTTAGGTAAAAAACAGGCTTTAATCCTTTTCCCACCTTCTATTAATCCTCTAAATACAGTAGGAGCAGGGGATGCCTTGGTAGGTGGATTTGCTGTGGGATTTAAGAGGGGGATGGATATAATAAAGACTTCTTGCCTGGGATTAGCTGCTGGAGCAATTAGTGCTGAGAAAGGAAGAGAGACTCCCTTTATTCTCCCGAGAATAACTGAGCTATTTAACCAGATAAGGGTAAGAGAAATTAATCCTGATAAAGAGGAGCAAAATGGAACAGAGTAAAAAAAAGAGAACAAACTATAAGGATAAATACAACCAGGCAATGCATGAGCTGGAGAGAAAGAATAAAGAATTACAGGAAAAGGAGAGAGAAGCTGTTTCTCTCAACAATGAGTTAAAACAGATAAAGAAAGAAATTAAATCTCTGGATCTTGAAGCTAACAGCTATCTTGATCATTTAAAGAGACTAAAAGCAGAATATGAGAATTACAAGAAGCGAGCAGTCAAAGAAAGAGGACAGATGGTGCTCTGGGCGGTAGAAGATTTTGTCAAGGAGCTGCTGCCTGTTCTTGATAATTTTGAAAGGGCAATTGATTCCAGCAGGTCATCTCAGGATTTTTCCAGTTTAGTGGAGGGAATTCAACTGGTGAGCAATCAGTTCAAATCTGTATTGGAAAAGCAAGGTCTAAAGGAAATAAAGGCTAAAGGATCTCAGTTTGATCCCTACTTGCATGAGGCCATTATGCGAATAAAATCTAAAGATTACCCCGATAATTTAGTGGTAGAGGAATTGCAAAGGGGATATAAATTTAAGGGTAAAGTTTTAAGACCCTCTATGGTTAAGGTTAATAAGAGGGGTGATTCTGATAAATCAGAGAAATAGTCCGGTAGTCAATAGTCCGGGAAAAATAGTGGGGTCAAATCTTTATTATTGACAAAGATAAGTATTTATACAACATAATATAACACGGTAAGTGTAGGGAGGAAAAGCGAAGAAGGGTAAGAATTTAGAGGTTTTATTTGATAAAATCAACAAAGATTTGTCAATAATAAAGATTTGACCCCTAATTAAGAGCAAATAAGGAGGAATTTCAATGGCAGATAAAAAAGTTAGAAAAAAAATAATTGGTATTGACTTAGGCACAACTAATTCTTGTGTTGCGGTAATGCAAGGAGATGAGTCGGTAATTATTCCCAATCAGGAGGGCAGTCGAACAACTCCTTCTGTAGTAGCTTTTACTGATAAGGGAGAGATGCTGGTAGGAGCTTTAGCTAAAAGGCAAGCTGTTACCAACCCAGAAAATACAGTGAATTCTATTAAGAGAATTATGGGGCGTCGGTTCAGTGAAGATGCGGTGAGAGAAGCTCAAAAAAGAGTTTCTTATGAGATAATAAATGGTTCTCAGGGAAGGGCGAAAGTTAAAGTTAACAAGGGTGAATTTTTACCTCAGGAGATTTCAGCCCGAATTTTGCAAAAGATGAAGCAAGTAGCCAAGGATTATTTAGGGGAAAAGGCAGACAGTGCTGTTGTTACTGTTCCTGCTTATTTTAATGATTCTCAGCGCCAGGCAACTAAGGATGCAGGGACAATTGCTGGTTTAAAAGTAGAGCGCATTATAAATGAACCTACAGCAGCTGCAATGGCTTACGGACTGGAGAAAAAGGGAGAGAAGAAGATTGCCGTTTATGATTTAGGAGGAGGAACTTTTGATATTTCTATCCTTGATGTGGGAGGCAATGTGGTTGAAGTTTTAGCTACCAATGGGGATACTTACCTGGGGGGCGATGATTTTGACCAGAGAGTTGTAGACTGGTTAGCTGATAATTTTAAAAGGGAACAGGGAATAGATCTTCGTCAGGATAAAATGGCTCTACAGAGATTAAAAGAGGCAGCCGAGAAGGCTAAATGTGAACTTTCCTCCAGCATGGAGACCCAGATAAATCTTCCCTTTATCACTGCTGATCAATCCGGACCCAAGCATTTAAATGTAACTCTTACTCGTTCTAAACTGGAGCAGTTAACTGAGGATTTAGTTGAGAGAACTATGACACCTTGCAGGAAGGCATTAGAAGATTCCAAGCTAAAGATCTCTGATATTTCTGAGGTTATTTTAGTGGGAGGGCAAACCCGAATGCCCAAGGTTCAGGGGGCAGTAAAGAAGTTTTTTGGCCGAGAACCTCATAAGGGAGTAAATCCTGATGAAGTAGTAGCTATGGGGGCAGCTATTCAGGGTGGTGTGTTAGCAGGAGAGGTAAAGGATATCCTTCTTTTGGATATTACCCCTCTTTCCCTTGGTATTGAAACTTTGGGGGGAGTTTTTACTAAACTCATTGAGCGAAATACCACCATCCCTACTCGAGAGAGCAAGATATTTACTACTGCCGCTGATAGCCAAACTGCTGTGGATATACATGTTCTTCAGGGAGAGAGAACTATGGCTAAAGATAACCGAACTCTGGGAAGGTTTCAACTTGTAGGTATACCTCCTGCTCCTCGAGGCATTCCCCAAATTGAGGTGACTTTTGATATAGATGCTAATGGTATTGTAAATGCTACTGCTAAAGATAAGGCTACCGGTAAGGAGCAGAGCATTACCATTAGAGAATCGGGGGCTTTATCTGAGGAAGAGAGAGAAAAGATGGTTAAAGGAGCTGAGGAGCATGCTGAGGAGGACAAAAAGAAAAGAGAGCTAATTGAGGCAAAAAATCAAGCTGATAACATAATTTATGCAACAGAAAAGGCTCTTAAGGATTACGGAGATAAGGTAAGTGAGAGTGAGAGAAGCAGTATTCAAACTGCCCTAAATGATTTAAAGAAAGCTGTTGAGGCAGAGGATGTTAATCAAATTAGAGATAAGATTAAGTATTTAGGAGAGGTTTCTCAAAAATTGGGACAGGCTGTTTATCAGGAAACAGCAAAACATGAAACATCTGGTAAATCAGAAGAAAGAGAAGGTGAGGCTAAAGAGGAGAAAGAGGAGAAAGAGGAGAAAGAATAGAAAGAAGAGAAAGAAGAGAAAGAGGCTAAAGAGGACATAAGTGATGCTGATTATAAGGTAGAGGAATAAAGGTAAAGAATGGCAAAAAGAGACTATTATGAAGTTTTAGGGATATCTCGGGAGGCCAGCCCTGAAGATATAAAGAAGGCTTACCGCCGATTAGCTGTTAAGTATCACCCTGATAGGAATCCCGATAATTCTAAAGAGGCTGAGGAAAAATTTAAAGAAGTTTCCGAGGCTTATAAGATACTTTCCTCTCCTGAAAAGAGGCAGATTTACGATCAATACGGACAGGCAGGTTTAGAGGCGGAAATGGGAGCAGGAGCTGGATGGGGAGGAGGTTTTGATCCCTTTAAAATTTTTGAGGAGGTATTTGGCAGGGGAGATGTCTTTGGTGGAGATGTCTTTGGTGATATTTTTGGGAGAAGAGCCAGAACTCAGGGAAGAGGAGGTGAGCCTGGGGCAGATCTTCACTATAGCTTAAAGATTGGTTTTGAAGAGGCTGTTTTTGGAACTCAGAAGAGCATT
>JAUWJM010000033.1 GCA_030607715.1 Candidatus Aerophobota bacterium | reverse complement strand
TTTAGAAATCCAGTAAAGAGTAAGACTATGAATTATCCCCATTAAAATTACGGCTAATTTTCTTGAATCCAAGAGTTTTACTTCTTTTTTATTAATAGCCTCTTGAATTAATTTATCAAGTATTTCTATATAATAAGATTGTTTTTGTATTACTCTGTCCTTTAACTTTTTTTCTAATTTTTCTTTCAGGCTTTCAGAGAAACCTTGCATAATCTTAAAAAAATCTCCATTTTCTTCAAGGAATTTTAAATGAACAGCAATCACTCCCCTAATTCTTTGGGAAGGAAGATTTGATTTTTTTAATTCTTCTTCAATTTTACCTAAAAGAATATCCAGCTTTCTCTCCGTAACCGAGAAGAATAAATCTTCTTTACTATCAAAATAAAGATAAATTGTCCCTTTAGCTAATTGTGCCTGATGAGCGACTTCCTCTATAGTAGTATAAAAACCTTTTTTAGCAAAGGTTTTTTCTGCTGCTTCTAAAATCTGAATTTTATGATCTCTTTGTCTTATTTTCCTTTTATTCATCTTAAAAACATATGGCTGACTATTCAGTCATTTTATTATAATAGGAAAAAAAACTAAGTCAAGAAGACGGGAGGAATTTGACAAAAATAAGAAATAAGGTATATGATACTAAAATTATTGACAATTAATCTTAAGGTCTATAGATGAAAAATCGCCGTAAAGCCAGGGAACTTGCTTTGCAAATTCTTTACCAGATGGACATAAGAGGGATTTCATCTGAGAAAGCTTTGAAAATTATATTTTCTCAGTATCGATTAAAACCCGAAGTGAGAAATTTCACTGAAAATTTGGTTCAGGGAGTTTATTCCTCTCTTCATCCCATTAATGAGTTAATTAAAAAATATGCAAAAAATTGGACCCTTGAGCGCATGGCGATTGTAGATCGGAATATTTTGCGTTTCTCTATTTATGAGTTGTTTTTTTTAGAAAAGGTTCCTTCTATCGTTAGTATAAACGAAGCTATAGAGATAGCTAAACGTTATGGGACCGAAGATTCTGGAAAATTTGTTAATGGTATCCTTGATAAAATTCGGAAAGAAAGAAATGCAGATGATTCTCTAAAGTGGGATTATCTTGAAGAAAATCTTCAAAAAAATACTTATCTTCAAAAACTTATTAAAATAAAGAAAGAAGAAAGACTCTGGTTAGTAGGGGGATATACTCGTAATCTCCTCCTGGGTAAGAAAAGTAATGATTTAGATTTTATTATTGAAGATCCTAAATTTTCCTTTGTTCGAAGATTTGCCCGAGAAACAGGTGCAAGTATATTCTCTTTAAATCTTTCCTCAATGAGAGTTATCCTTTCAGGAAAGATTATTTTTGATTTCGCTCTCAAAAAATCATCCCCCATAAAATTAGATTTAATACAACGGGATTTTACTATTAATGCTCTTGCTCTGGAATTGGGTACTTCTTATCCTGTTTCTTTAATTCTTATAGATCCTGATACGGGATTAGAAGATTTAATGGCAAGAAGAATTAAATTAATGGATGAAAAATCTATAGAAGAAGATCCCCTTCGCATGATGCGAGCTTTCCGTTTAGCTTCCCAGCTTAATCTTACTATAGAAAATAAACTCATCAGTGTTATTCAAAAAAAATCTTTTCTTTTAAAAAAAATAGCAGGAGAAAGAATAAGAGAAGAATTTTTCCTTATTTTTAAAAATCCTCATTCTTCCAAATATCTGGAAAATTCCTCTATTAAAAAACTGTTGAAAGAGGTTTTTAATATCTCTCCGCAGGTAGAGAATTTGAAAAACTTAGAAATAATCTTATGTCCCGAGAAATTACCAGAAGATATCTACAAAAAAGTAACTCTTCATTTGAATAAAAAAGAAGGGAAAGTTAGAACTCGCGGAGAATTATTAAAACTTATAAGCTTATTCTTTCCTCCTCTTGAAGAAAAACGAACTTTAACTTCTATAGCTGAAAGATTGAAATTAACGCAAAGAGAGAGAAAGATAGTAAAAAAAATAGAAAAATTATATCCTTCTTTTCAGAATATTATAATCAATCATCCATCTTCCCGGTCTTTATCTCAACTATTTGCTGAAGGAAGAGAAGAAGTAGTAGAAATTCTCCTTATTTCTTTAATGAGTAGCTTCGATCAAAAGAATCTTTCAGAATCTATTCTCTCATTGTTAAAAGAATTTTTTCAAAAATCTCCCTTAATTTTTCATCCTTTTAAATTACTTAACGGAGAGGAAATAATAAAACTTCTGGGAGTTCCTGCTGGTCCTCATATTTCTTATCTTTTAAACAAAATTCATCAAGCACAAATAAGTGGAGAGATAAAAACAAAAAAAGATGCCATTAGCTTGGTAAAAAACCTCTGGCAAAAGGAGAATTAATATTTGAACATTATAATTTCTTGATATACTCAGCTGATTCTTGTAAACATTTTTTAGGATTAGGTTTTGGTAATGATTCCAGTGAACAAAATCCATGGTAATCTATCCGGGAAAGAGCTTCGCTGAGTTCTCTAAAATTAAAATGACCGTAACCAGGAGTCAAGCGATTGATATCGGCTATATGAATATGGAAGAGATGACCATTGGCTCTTTGAACACTTTCCTTTATTGATATTTCCTCAATATTGGCATGAAAGGTATCAAAAAGTATACCGATATTCTCCATCCCGATCTCTTTTAGAACTTCCAAAGCTTCATCTACTGTATTGATTAATTTAGTTTCATAACGATTAAGTGGTTCCAGAACAAGATTAACTCTACTATCAAAACGAGCACAGGTTGCTAAAGCCTTAATTAAAAACTTCCTTGCATTCCTATCTCCCTTCTTTCCCCTGATTAACCCGATAATTACCACCGCGCCCAATTCTCGCCCAAGATTGATGTGTTCCTTGATCCTTCGTAGCGCCTTCTCACGCACTTCTTCATTAGAGGCAGTGAGTGAAAGACCCCCAATTCCATAAGCCTGGCCAGTGGTAATAGCGGGCATAGCTAAATTATACTGTTTAAGAAGTCTTTTAATTTTAGCTACATCAATGCAGGTGGGATCGGTAATGGCTAACTCTACACCATCATACCCAGCCTCTGATGTCTTTGCAAAATTAACCTCAAGACCCTCGTCGGGAGAGAAGGGGGAGAACGACGTTAGGTCCTGAACAGGCACAATAATACTACTTTTCATCTCTACTTAAAATCCAATTCTTGGTAAACCATAGACTGGTCTCCAACCCTCACTCTCAGGCTCCTTCAGGTAAGGCTCCATCTCCCTGGCAGAACGTAGAGTTACTTCCTCTACTGGTGGAACCCTGCCCGGTGGAAAAACCTCCAGGATTTGATTAACAACTAATGTCAAATACTCAAGGATAGCGGCGACAGGACGTTTGGCCTTTCTGGTGCAAGCCAGACCTGGTTTTCCGACTGTTCCTTCTGGCTGAGCAGATAACTCAATAGGAGCATGACCCTCGCCCTCAGACCAACGGTGAGGTCGGCGAAGTGGATCCACCGATTTATCAAAATGACCATCGGGAAGATATCCTTTCCCTTTTGTATCCTGAGCTAAACTCATATCAACCATCCCCTCAGGGAACATTAAAAGAGCTAATGAGGTCTCCGACTCATCTGCATGCACAAAATCTGTTTCCATACTGTCCGCTTTTCCCGTTAAACCAAAGAACTCTCTTACCCCTCGATGCCAATCCAGTACTTGAAAAATTCCGGGAAGCTGATATCGATACATAAACTCATGCAAGGCTGATTCCAGGACCCAGAGCTGACCGTGGTTATTAATAAAGATTTGCTTGCGGAAGCCGTCATTCCATAACCCAAGCATCACATAAACAAGAGGCTCCCGCACTACATCCTGCGGCATATTCACCGTGCCCGGCATCCCAATATGGTGATAGGGATGTGCTCCATAGTTGAGAGGAGACCAGGCAAGATTAACTGGCTTACCTTGCTTAGCTGTATATCTACGCACCCCCTCTGCAATCTGAGTTACCACAAGCGTATCCATACCAGAGTTCATATGTCGACCATGTTTTTCCGTAGATCCCAGAGGAATAATTACAATGTCGTTCTTTCTTCTATTTTCAATGACTCTCTGGCGAATTGTAGTCTGAATGTAACTCCCTGGTTTTCCTAATTCAGAAGGAGAAGGAACTTCATATTCCTTTAATATAGTATTAATTTCTTCCTCCGAGGCATCCCAAATTTTCTTTTTTAGCTTGCCTACTTCATTATCTTCAAATATTATGGCCGGATTTTCTGTAGTCAGCCATATTCCACTCTTCTTTTTTTGATCAGACATTTATCCCTCCTTATGGTGTTATAATTACCTTAATTGCCCTTTGTTTTCTCATTGCCTCTATTCCCTTATGAATATCCTTCAGGGGAAATCTATGAGTAATAAGTTTCTCCAGATTTAATATTTTGCTTTCAATGATCTTAACGGTAAGAGGGAAGGTAAAATTAGCAATATAGTTTCCAAAAATTGTGAGCTCATTACGTGTAATATCATTTTGAGTAATTTCAGTTTTAGCTTTATAATTTTGTCCAAAAAGAAGAATGTGCCCACCTCTACACACAATCTTCATTGCCTCCTTAAATAATGTCCCCACTGCATCCACCACTATATCTGCACCGATCACTGTTTCCTTCTTAACCACCTCTTCCAAATTTTCTTTTAGAGGATTTACAACCGTTGTTGCCCCACTTTCCCTGGCATATTTACTTCGATACTCCGAAACTTCAGAAACTATAATTTTTCCTGCCCCCGATGCTTTAAACATCTGAGTAAATAAAAGTCCTATTGGCCCTGCTCCTAAAACTACAACAGATTCCCCGGGTTGAACTTTAAGTTTCTGTGTGCCATTAATCACGCAAGATAAAGGTTCAGCAAATACAGCTAATTCAGCGGGAACATCAGGAGAGATTTTATGTAGTGCCTTAGCAGGAGCAACATTATATTCGGTAAACCCTCCATTGATAAATATCCCTAAAGTGGTCATTCTCTCACACATATTGGATAGACCCATTTTACAGTAAATGCAACTGCCGCAGGTAATGTTAGGGTCAATGACTACTCTGTCACCTTCTTTAAAATCTTTTACTCCATCTCCAATCTCTAATATCTTTCCCGTGTATTCATGGCCTAATATCACTCCTTTATTGGCCGGATGTCCGGGAGGGACTTCTAAAATATGGATATCTGTGCCACAAATACTGGCGGCTTCTACTTGAAGAAGCACATCATCTAAGTTTTTAATTTGAGGAATAGGGACTTCTTTTAAGTTAAGTTTCCCTTCTCCTTTAAATACCGCGCCTAACATTTTCTTCATTACTTTACCCTTTACCTTGATTCTAAAACCGCGCTGATCTTACACTCTTCACGGTTAGTCTGAAGCATTATTATATTTTCGGGAACTTCTCTTAAGGATATTTTTTTGGTGATTAAAGGTAACATATCCATCCCCGAGGCCATAGAGCTAATTACTTGAGGAAAGATTCCATGTCCTGAATGTCCTTGTGAACCCACAATGGATGCTCTTCTTACTTGAAATACCTCCCCGCTAACAGGAATTTTCCTGGATGACCTCGCTACAATCACCACCATACTGTTAATTTGCTTTCCCTTCCAGATAGATTCTTCAATATCGGGAAAGACTTTATCAGGAAGACCAGTAGCTTCAAGGTATAGCTTTGCCCCCATTCCTCCGGTTATCTCCAGAACTTTTTCAGTAAAACTCTCCTTTAAGGGATTAATTATATAATCAGCTCCTATCCTTTTTCCCATATTTGCTCTTGCCTTTGAAGGCTCTGATAAGATTACCTTCGATGCCCCTGCTTTTTTTAAAATAGCTACTGCTGCCAGACCAATGGGCCCTCCTCCCAATATAACCACATTGTCCCCTGGACGAATACTCCCACCTCTTTCTATAACTGCATTATAAGCTACCGAGGTTGGTTCAATTAAACTACCCGCTAAGAATATGTCCTCATCGCTGTAATTTCTCCTTAATTCCTCCAGGCTCCATATATAGCGAGCATCCACCTTAACATATTCAGCAAAAGCACCATCACAGGTAAAGCCTAACTCTTGCAACCTTTCACAGTGATTAGGATAACCATCAGCACAGGGACGACAAGATGCACACCAGAGCATCTCCTCAGAAGTAACTGCCTCACCTTCAGTGTATCTTTTTCCTGTGCGTTTGTTAATAGCCTGTTTTCCTGCATTAGCCACTATTCCAGAAAATTCATGTCCTAAAGTGCAGGGAAAAGCAGTAAGTCCTGGATACCATATATATCCTTCCTTATCAGCCTGAGCCATATGCACATCGCTTCCACATATTCCGCAAGCTTTTACTTTAATTAAAACCTCTGTAGGACCAATTTCAGGAATATCCTTTTCTTTAATCTTAAGCTCTGGATCCCTCCAAACATAACTTCCTAAATAAGTAAGCTTTCCCTCTATATCCTTTGGACCCAATTTAAAATCTTTCTTTGGATCCCATTTTGCTGATAAAACTATTGTTTTCATTTTATCATCTCCTCGAAATATTCTCTCATCATTCTGATGTAATGCCTCACAATCAACTTTAGCAATTAACCAGAAATAATTATTCGTGATAATTAGTGGCTGAATAATAATCTTCTATATTAAAAATGAGTTCAACTGTTTTTATCTGGTGTCCGTCAACTTCAACAAAGAAACTATTCTCAGAATTTAAATTTAAGTTCTCTTTCACTTCTTCATTAAGATTAACTAACCTTGCTCTCTTAATCTTTTTATATAAGGTAATTTTTCCCTTTGCTGCCTCAGAACTAATATTATAGAATCTCACAATTAAAGAGTTCCTTTCTTCCGCTTTTTTAATAGCACTAATGATTAAATTAGCTGGTTCTATTTTAATAAAACTCATCTTCAGGGGAAGTTCTCCTTTATGCTGATCGGTTATTATTGTCTTTAAGGGAACATTGTGGCGATGAGCTTCCTCATAAACCTTAGCCTTGTCCCAGTTATCAGTATGAAAAAGGAGAGCATACTCAAATATCTGTCTTCCCTGACACTGAGCCTCAGGAGTGGGAACACCTGGGCCAGCATCACCCTTGCGGGTAAGTAGATTCCCTCGAGAAAGCCAGCCAACAGACCTTAACAAAGTCAATGCTAAAGTAACACCCTTTTCATTCTTTATAGCCTCATATTCAGGCAATCCCTTGTTAATTAAAGTTAATCCCCTTTCTTCATCACTGATATCCACCCAACTTTGCTGAGGATGGGTAAGAGAAGGTTCTTGAACCCAATCTTTTACTTTAAGTGGAACAATAGCTCTTTTAACTACATCAAACTGTCCTTCAGCATAGGAATAATCAGTTCTAATATCAGTAGGAAACAAAACTCTTAAACGGTGATCCTTAACCTGGTTGTTAAAAACAGTCTTTAAATCAATTCTCTTTATTTTAGAATAAAGAGTAAGATAAGTAATAATTATCAATTTAGACAGCTTATTACTTCTTTTTTTTCTATCTTCAGTTAAAGAAATTGGTAATTTCAGTTCTACTTCTATTTTAAAACTAGCTTTTACCGAACTTTTTTCTAACAAAGATATCTTTGCCTCTTTACCAGGATTGGTGATAGCCTTATCTTGAGTAAGGGGGGAATAGTCATACTCATCACCGCCATCTCCTTCATCCTCAAAGAGATTTAATCCTCCATAAACTTTTCCCGTCTCTTTATGAGTAACTTTAAGGGTTCCATCAGGATTAATTTGCACTTTATAATACTCATTTTCAATAGTATTTTCCCCTACCTTAAGAAAGTCATTGTCTTTCTTCGCTGATTCTTTTCCCGGAGAAAGAGTCCAAGTTTTATAACCGAAAGAAGGAACATCTTCAGCTATGAATTTAATTTTAGCTCGGGGAGCTGGATACACCTTTATCCTGAGTGTTTTTATTTTCTTATCTTCAAGGATTTTCATACTCCTCCTTGCCTCTAATAAAACTTTCTTTTTTAAAGCTCCTCGCTCAACGGTGACTGCTTCAACTATTAGCACCGAAGGGTTTTGCTCATCCTTTTTCACTTTTATCTTTCCTATCCGCCATTTCACTATGCTCTCTTCTATATAAGAGGACATAAATTTAGCTTGTTCCCTGGATATCTCAATCTCATAAATCTGGGGAGAAGACTTCTCAATATTTAAAATTTGATGGGGAATAATCTGGCTAAAGATATCTTTAAGAACAAATTTTTCTCCCTCAATTTTGGGAATCTCAATTTCTACTTCCACCGCCCCTGTATGAGGACAGGATAGAGGATTAAAAACAACTATTATTTGGGCATCCTCATCTAAAGTAGAAGTATCTATCTTCCCGGTAATAAAGACAAGATTTTCATCCAATAAATTACGGGCAATTTGTTCTGACCAGAAGAATCTTCTCATCATATCTTCGTATACCTCGTCAATACCGCAGCCATAGATGCTATCATGGGCATGGTTTTGTAGAAGATACTTCCAGGCTTGCCATAAGAAGCTATGGGGGTAGAATTTACCCATAGTCCAGGCAAAGGCTGAAAAAGGTTCAGCCCATTTCTCTAAGAGGGTCTGGACTTTTTTATTGGCTTGCTTAATGTAAATTCTCGTGGAATAAACTCCGCTAAGAAGATTAGCGTATTTTCCTGATTTCAGTTCCCCCTTAAAGGATTTTAATTTAGGTCTACTCCTTTTAACATAAGTTATATAATCTCTAAATGTTCCGTGGATTATCTCAGTATCTTTTAGATGGGCATTAGCATATTCAATAATTTGTGGTAAGTGAGACTGAGGTTCCAGGTGGTCAGAACCGTTATTGAGCAAAATATTCTCAGTGGAGGCGTAAGGAACCAGAGCTTCTTTCTCTATAGAGATTCTTTTTAAAGCTTCTTCGGGTTTGCTCGGTAAAAGAGCCCCGTTACCGTAACCCCTTTTTTGATGAACTGCCAGAACCTGAGTTCCATCGGGAGCTTCCCACTTAAATTCAGTCCCCAGGGTTTCTCCTTCGTCCCCTAACCCTCGGCTAAAGATAAAAGAATCAATTTCAAATCCTCTAAGAATTTGAGGCATCTGAGAGATATGGCCAAAAGGATCAGGTAGGTAGCCTATCTTCATTACCTTATTACCAAATTCCTGGCTGATTTTATGGCCCAGGATGAGATTTCTGATGAGAGCCTCTCCACTCACCAAAAATTCATCCGGCTGGACATACCAGGGTCCTACTATTATTCTACCTTTTTTAATTAGTTCTTTAAGCTCTTTTCTTTTCTCTGGACGAATTTCCAGATAATCCTTTAGAATTATAGTCTGTCCATCCAGAGTAAAATATTTATATTTAGGCTCTTCTTTAAGTACCGAGAGCAGCTTATCCATCATTTTAACTAATCTCATCCTAAACTGCTCGAAAGTAAGATACCACTCTCGATCCCAATGGGTTTCTGAAACAACAATCATTCGGTATTTTTTAGCCATATTTTACTTAAATCCCCTTAGTTTTATCCCGGTCATAAGATATTCCCTGAAGGGAAATGAACCATTCCCCTTAATTTCTGAGCGTTAACCTCTAAAGTTATAGCTTCTTCTCTTCCTATCTCTTTTTTTCCATCTCCTAAAGACATTTATCCCTCCTTAAAAGACAAATTTTTCAGTTAATTTTCCTACAGGACTCCCTTACTATTAATTTTGTATCCCAGAATAAATGTTGTTTCTTCATTAATAATCCTCGTTTTTTTGCCTTCTTTATTGTCTTGAATGCTCCTGAGGCAATTTCCTTTATTGGCTGGGCAATAGTAGTTAATGGGGGGTTGCTGATGGAGGAAAAGGATATGTTATCAAAACCAATTATTGAGTAGTTATAAGGTATACTTTTTCCTTTCTCCTGAATAGCGTGCATAGAGCCAAGAGCTACGAGATCATTTAAGCAAAATACTGCTGTAAACTCAGCGTCGGACTTTCTTAAAAGTTCTTCCATTAATTTATAACCATCTTTATAGGTGAGCTTTCCTTCTTTGATTAGCTTTTTATTAACCCCTAAACCATTTTTCCCCAGAGTATCCCGATACCCCTTTAATCTATTTATGCTGGATAGAGTATTCATTGCTCCGGCAATGCAGGCAATTTTTCTGTGTCCCAGGTCTATCAAGTATTGAGTAGCCTGACAACCCCCCATATAGTTATTGGTAAACATTACAGGAACATCAGCATAAGGGACATCTCTATCCACTAAGACGATGGGAATTCCTCTCCTTGTTAGACTGTTGAGCCTTGCCTTGTTTAAACCTACAGTGCTTAAGATTATTCCATCCACCTTTTGTCTTTCCAAAAGATCTATATAAATAAGCTCTCTGGTAATACTGTTTTTAGAACTACAAACAAGGAGTCCAAACTTCTCCTTATAACAAATTTCCTCAAGCACATAGGCTAATTCCTGGTAAAAGGGGTTAAGGGCGTCAGGCATTATAAGTCCTATTATTCTTGTCCCCATTCCTCTAAGACTCTGGGCCCTCATATCAGGTCTATAATCAAGGTCTTTAATCGCCTCCAGTACCTTTTCTCGGGTCTGTTTTCGCATATAATTATTAATTTGAGGACTTAGTACTCTGGAGACCGTGCTGATAGATACTCCCGCCTTCCTGGCTACATCTTTAATAGTTACCTTTACTCTCATAACTACCCCTTATTGGTTGATTATAATATAATAATTTTGAATGGTTTTAGATAACGTTATCTGATATCATTGTCAGAATGATACATTATATTTAAGTTTTGTCAATAACTTTAGTACAAAAAATTGGTAGTCGCGAGACTCAAAGCCTGCGGCGACTCAGGGAGATAACTTTTTTGCGTAATTAGGAAGCAAGGAAAGTTGTGCCGAAGTCTTCTTGACCTTATTTAATTTTTTTGATATATTACTTTTTAAACTGCTACTCCTTTTCCCAAAAATACAACTAATGCCCAAAAGAGAGGGAAATGTGGTGTATTCTTCCCCCTTAAATATCATAAAAACGAGGCTTATTATTTTGCCCGGGGAAAAAATATTACATAAAACAAGACCTTCATGGGAATCTTACATAGGAATTTTCATCTGGACGGGAGTATTTTTTATTCTTACTACCAGTATATTTGTCCCTCTTCAGCTCTCTATGTTCTTTCAAGTAATTATAGCCTGGTATATAATCACAGCTCTTTGGGGAAAGTTACGGCTTAAATATACTGTAACTACAAATAAAATAATTAAAACAAGTGGTATTATTATAAAAAGAGATTACGAGGTTAACTTTAGTGATATTTCTTTTGTTAATATTAAACAAACAACTTTTCAGCGTATTTTAAATATCAGCGATCTGGAAGTCGTAGTTAAAGGAGGATTAAGTTATTCTCCTTCAGGAATAAAGATGAAAGGAATTAAAAAGGCAAAGAAAATTAAGGAAGTTATTGAAAAATGCCGAAGAGAGGCGAAAAAAAGGAGGGAAGAATGAAATTAGGACTGGTGACTTATAATTTAGCGAAAGATTGGGATATTCCTACCATTATTAAAAGATGTAGTGCTACTGGTTTTGAAGAGGTAGAATTAAGGACTACTCACGTTCATAAGGTGGAAGTTAATCTCAGCAAAGAAGAGCGTGAGGAAGTTAAAAAACAGTTTGTAGATTCTCCTATTGAATTGGTTGGTTTGGGGAGTGCTTTTGAGTATCATGCTATTCACTCTGAAGAGGTGAGAAAAAATATTGAGGGAACAAAAAAATATGTGAAATTAGCCTATGATGTAGGTGCTCCCGGGGTAAAAGTTCGTCCCAACGGTTTTCAGGATGAGGCAGGTATCCCCCGAGAAAAGACACTGGAACAGATTGGTTTAGCTCTGCGGGAATGTGGGGAATTTGCCAATGATTTCGGAGTAGAAATAAGGTTGGAAGTGCACGGTCCAGAGACTTGTAAAGTTCCTTATATCCAGCGAATTATGGAAATAGCTAATCATAAAAATGTATTTGTTTGTTGGAACTCCAATTTAACTGATGTGGATGAAAAAGGTTCAGTAAAAAGTAATTTCAATTTAGTTAAAGATAAAATTCATTTAGTTCATATTAATGAGCTTTACCGAGAAGATTATCCCTGGAGAGAACTGTTTGGTCTTCTTAAAAAAGAGGGATATGAGGGGTTCTGCCTGGCAGAGATTCCTGAAAGTCCTGAGCCAGAGAGATTAATGAAGTATTATAGAGCTCTGTTCAAAGCTTATACAGAATAAGGAGAAAAAAATGGAGGATAAAACTATAGAGAAAGAAATAAAATGCGCAGTTTTGGGCTATGGGCCAGCTTTTAATATGGGAAAATATCATTGTCAGTTGATCAAGGAAATAGAAGGGCTAAGAATTGTATCTATATGCGATTTAAACCCAGAGCGAACAGTGGTTGCTAAGAAAGATTTTCCCGAGGTTACTACTTACAATAGCGTAGAGGAGATGCTAAAGAAAGCTGATATTGACTTAGTAACAATAGTTACCCCTCATAATACCCATGCCTCTTTAGCTATTCAATGTCTAAAAGCGGGTAAAAATGTAATTGTAGAAAAACCAATGTGTATTACTGTTAAGGAAGCCACTGAGATGATTGAAACTGCGCAGCGCTCGGGAAAGATGCTTTCGGTTTTTCATAATCGCCGTTTTGATGGGGATTTTTTAGCTATGAAGGAAGTGATAAATAAAGGGCTTATTGGTGAAGTTTTTCATATAGAGACAGGTGGGGGAGGATATGCTCATCCTGGATATTGGTGGCGTTCAGATAAAAGGATTTCTGGAGGAGCTTTTTATGATTGGGGAGCTCATTTTGTTGATTGGGTGTTGAATTTAATTCCCGGAAAAATGGTAGGAATAACCGGATTTTTCCATAAGCTCGTCTGGAATGATGTCACTAATGAAGATCATGTAGGAGCTCTTATCCGTTTTGAAAATGGTGCTATAGCTGATGTTCAGCTTTCCCATATTGATAGAGTAGGAAGAGCTCGTTGGCGTATCCTGGGAACAAAAGGGGCTATTCTTGATAAAGGAGGGGAAAGATTTAAAGTAAATACAGAAATAGAAGATATTCCTGCAGAAATGGAAATTAAGTATAAAAAAACTGATTATAAAAAATATTATCAAAATATTGTGAAGCACCTACTTTTAAATGAAGAGTTGAAAGTGACTCCGCAGTCCGCTCGCCGGATAATAGCTGTTTTTGAGACAGCAGAGAAATCCGCCAGGACTGGAAAGACAGAACCAGTTCCTTATGAATAAGTTATGTATCAGAATTGGGGAAAGGCCAGATCGTTGTCCGAATAAGTTAGAGCTTGACCAAGAGGAAAACCATTCCCTGGCGTGACCGGTGACAGGCACTTAGCGGACCAAATACCCTTCTGCGCTTTAGCTGATGGCCAGAGTCAACTACCACCACCTAAAGGTGGTGGCTTGTAACTAAGCTCAGCCTCAATTGTTCTTTGAAGAACCTTTGGCTTCGACACTTGCTACGATAGGCTTATTGACGATAGCCCTTAAAGCAATATTG
>JAUWJM010000063.1 GCA_030607715.1 Candidatus Aerophobota bacterium | reverse complement strand
CGACGAAGTGTATATCCTTGCTCACGGGCCAATCTCTATAGGTGTATTTAATATCAGGGGAGGGGGAGGGACACCACAAAAGAATCATCCTACGGTAGGGCGAATACCGGGGGGAGGGATAGTAAAAAAAGAGATACCTTTGGCCCTTTTAAACGAAGGGAATCTCTCTTTAATTCTCTCTTATCCTGATTTTACTACCGCTAAACGTATAGCAGAAGAGATAAATAAAACCTTCTCCAGTAATTTTGCTAAAGCACAAGATGCAGGAACAGTAAAGGTAGAAATCCCCGAAGAGTATAAAAAAGAAGGAGCTCTTGTAAACTTTATTTCTCAAATTGGAGAAGTTTGTGTAATCCCTGATACCAAAGCTAAAGTAGTAATTAACGAGAGAACAGGAACTATAGTGACAGGGAAAAATATAAAAATATCCAGGGTAGCTGTCTCTCACGGAAATCTTTTTGTAACCGTTAAAACAACACCAGTTATTTCTCAACCTCTTCCTTATTCAGAAGGAGAAACTGTAACTACCCAAAAAGAAGAGATAGAGGTAAAGGAGGAGAAAGGAAGAATGACTCTGGTAGAAGGAGCTACTGTGGAACAATTAGTCCAGGCTCTCAATGCCCTGGGAGTAACTCCCCGGGACATAATTGCTATCTTCCAGGCTATAAAAGAGGCAGGAGCTCTTCAAGGAGAATTGGTAATAATATAAAAGGAGGTTGTAAATGTCTCAAATAATTAACATTTCTCTTAATCCTTTTTCCTTACAACAGGCAGGAAAAACAGGGGATGAAAAGGAAGACTTAAAAAGAGTTTGCACTGAATTTGAGAGTATATTCATAGCATCCCTTTTAAAGGAATTAGAAAAAACTTCGTTTCACTCTGATCTTTTAGGAGAAGGAATGGATGCTGAAATTGTTAGGGGAATGTGGACTCAAGTTTTAGCCCAAAAAATAGCTGAAGGAGGAGGAATTGGCATAAAAGATATGCTTTATAAACAGCTATCTGGTTTGTCTGGTTTTTGACTAAGAATCAGGAAATGGGAACTAAAGGAGAATATAAAAATGGAAGAAAAGATAAAAAACTTAATAAAGATACTGGGAAAAGAAATAAATTTATACGAACAACTTCTTCGCTCCTGTGTGAGAGAAAAAACAGTGGTAATAAAAGGAGACTTAAAAGCATTAGAAAAAATCATTAAAGAGCAAGAAGATATATTCCTTCAGCTACAGGCATGGGAAAAGGCAAGAGGTATATTGATGAATTCTTTAAAAGAAGCCCTTTCTCTCTCCAGGGAACCTACCCTCTCCAGGTTAATAAAGAAAGTGAATAAGCCTTTTTCCTTACAACTTAAGGAGTTACAAAAAAAAATAATTTCCTTAATAAAGGATATAAACCAGGCTAATAAAACTAATATTTCTTTAATTGCCTATTCCATAAAGTTTATTGAGGATTGTTTTAACTTTCTCGCAGGGGTAGAAGAAGTACCTATTTATACTGCCGAAGGGAAAACTGGCCGAAAAGAACAGAAGAGAAAACTATTAGACCAAAGAACATAAATTACCTGGTTCATTATTCACCAAACAAGGAGGTTTTTTAATGGAGGCATTACGGTCCTTAGAAACCGCTATTCGGGCAATAAGAGCTCAAAGACAGGCTCTTCATACTATAGGACATAATATTGCTAATGTTAATACCCCTGGATTTTCACGACAAAGGGCAGTTTTAGCCACTACTCTTCCTCAGGGTTCAATGGGAACAGGAGTAAAAGTAGAAACAATTCAAAGGATTAGAGATATAGTAATAGACTTTTATATAAGAAAAGAAAATCCTACCTTAAATAGGTGGGATACTAAAAATAAAATCATGGAAGAAATAGAAACTCTCTTTAACGAACCTTCAACTACAGGAATTAGCAATATTATGAATAGCTTCTGGGATAGCTGGCAAGATTTAACTAATAATCCCGAAGATGGTGCTGCTCGAGCTAATGTCCGAGAACAAGCAAGAATTCTATGTGAGATTTTTAGAGGACTTTACGAATCTTTAGAAGATTACCAATCTAACATAGATGAGGAGATAAAAGCAAATGTAGATGAAGTAAATAGTATCATTCAACAAATAGCCCACCTCAATGAAAACATAGAAACAGTGGAATTAGGAGGAAGAGAAAAAGCAAATGACCTAAGAGATAGACGCGATCTTCTCCTTGATAATTTATCAAAACTAATCAGCTTTTCTTATAAAGAGATGAAAGATGGAACAATAAGAGTTAATGTGCATGGACAACTCCTTGTAAACAAAGGGAAAGTAGCTGAATTCATTACTGAGCCAGGAGAAAGCGGATTTTTAGAAATTAAGTGGAAGGATAGTAAAGAAAGAGTAATTATCACTGATGGGAAATTAAAGGGACTTATAGAAGTTCGAGACGAGGTAATCCCTGAATTTTTAGAAAGTTTAGATAATTTATCTTCCTCCATAATGAATGAAGTAAATACTCTTCACCAAAAAGGAATGGGACTTGACGGAACAGGTAAGATTGTAGGTTCAAAAGAACTTACTGGAGATCTGGGGATAGATGGAAGTTTTGAGATTAACGGAGTTACTATTGATGTTCTCTCCACAGATACCCTGGACAATATTATTACTAAGATTAACGCTATGACCGACGATCCCGCCACTCCTACTGGCGTCGTGGCCAGTAGAGATGGTAACAGGTTGGTGCTTACACCCGCTGGAGTTGACCCCAAAACTATATGTATTACAGGAGATCCCGACAATATTATGTTGGATAAATTAGGAATACTTAATAATTTCTTTGAAGGAACCGGAGCCAAAGATATGGCACTGAGCGAGGCAATTGAAGAGAATTTAAATTATATCGCTGCTTCTTTAAATGGTGCTCCCGGGGATAATACCAGTGCCTTAGCTATTGCCCAGCTTAAGGAAAAATTAACTATGCAGGGGGGAGTTTCTACCTTTGGTACTTATTATAACGGAATGATAGGGAAATTAGGTATTGAAGCAATAGAAGCCAGGACTCTTAAAGAAAACCAGGCGCTTCTCCTTGTAGAATTAGAAAATAGGCGTCAAAGCATATCCGGAGTATCCTTAGATGAAGAGTTAACCAATATTATTTTGTTTCAACAGGCTTACGAAGCGGCTGTTCATTTCTTAAGAACCATCAGTAATATGCTTGATACCCTCACTGCCGCTATGACAGCTGGTTAATAAGGAGTTAAAAAATGCGTATTACAGAAACTATGTTAAATACTACCATTATAAAGAGTATTAACGAAAGTAAAGCTTATCTGGGAAGAATTCAGCAAATTCTCTCTACCGGTAAAATCATTAATAAACCCTCTGATAATCCCCTTCTCATTTCCCGAGTTTTAGATTTAAACGGAAGGTTAAAAAATATTGAACAATATCAAAAAAATCTTAACTCAGCAAGCATCTGGATTGACTCTACCCTTCAATCTTTTATGGGAATGGGAGAATTATTAAACAGTGCTAAAATAATTGCTCTTCGAGAATCTAATGCTACTTCTACTCCTGATTCTCGAAGAATTTCCGCAGAAGAAGTAGATAATTTAAAGAAACAACTTCTAAACTTAGCTAATACTTATTCTGGAGGACGTTACATCTTTTCAGGAACAAAAACTCGAACTCAATCATTTACTGAAACAGGAACCTACCAGGGAGATGAAAAAAAGATAAGCATTCAATCAGGAGAAAAACAGGTTATTACCATTAATGCTCCCGGAAATAAGGTATTTAAACAGGATAAGGATTTATTTAAAGTCTTATCGGACTTAAAAGATGCTCTGGAAAATGATGATACTCAAGGGATAAGTGATCAAATTGATGAAATTGAGGCCTGTATGAAACAAATCCATCGTTGGGAAGGTGAATTTGGAGGCAAAGGACAGTTTATAGAAATATTTAAAAACCGTTTAAAAGATCAAGAAATACAGACAACCAAATTTCTTTCTAATATAGAGGATGCTGATATTACCAGGATTTCAGTAGAGCTCCAATCTGCCAGTATGGCTTACCAGGCAGCTTTAGCCGCGGCCAGCAAAATCCTTCAGGCTACAATGCTCCAATTCTTTAAATAAAAAGTGAAATTAAAGTTTCTCACCTATCTGCCGATAATAATATTGAAGTAAAAACAAACGCAACTGGTAGCCGCGAGGCTCAAAGCCTGCGAAAATATGCGCAACTTAAAAGTTGCGGCTACCGGCCTGCGCCAAAGAAAAATAACGGCAGGGGAGGTGAGAAAGGAAAAGCGCCAAATCATTTTAGATTTACCTTAATTTTAATAAAAGATAAAAAAGGAGGATAAAGAGAAAATGAGAGTTGCACATAATATAACAGCATTAAATGCCTGGAGAAATTTAAACCAGATAAGTGGTCGATTAGGAAAAAGCGTAGAAAGACTTTCCAGTGGTTATAGAATCAATAAAGCTGCGGATGACCCCGCAGGTCTTGTCTTATCCGAAAACTTAAGGGCTCAAATTGTGGGTATGGATCAAGCATTGGCCAATACTCAGGATGGAATTTCCATGGTCCAAACCGCAGAAGGATCCTTAACAGAAATGCACAGCCTGCTGGACTCTATGCGTAGTTTAGCCCTGCACGCGGCTAACACAGCTGCGGCAACCCCGGAGGCAATTGCCGCTGACCAGGAGCAAATGGACTCCGCCATAGAAACCATTGATAGAATTGCTACTACCGCTGCTTATGCAGGAAAAAAGCTATTGGATGGGACCGCAGGAATGCAATCACAGATAAAAAGATCGGATATAGCACAGTCTGTTGAAATAGGTAATCTCCCTGAGACAGCGGAAGGAAAAAACACTTATATTCATGTTACTCTGGCAACCGGTGCAGAACAGGCAAAACTGGGATCAGGTCAGGCAGTAATGACCGGTGCATCAGGAGGTAGTTACCTTGGTGTGGAAAATGATAACATTAGTGCAGGGACTCAGGCAACACTGGGATCGGGCATAGGCGAGCTAACTGCTGCTGATACAGGAGGTATAATCCTCTCTAATAGCAATATAGGTCTTACTGGTGCTGTAAGTGCTGGGTTAACCATACAGGGAATAGATATAACAGGCGTAGTTGGCACAATGACCATATCCGCAGCTGTTACCCATATAAATAGTCAAATATCGGGAATTGGAATTACGGTAGAGTTTGTGGGTTCTGCGGGAGCAGGATCAGGTCTAAAGATTATAACCGATGATTATGGAGTAGATGCCAATGTATCTGTCTATGATGAAAGAGGTCTCATTATTTCTGCTGCAACTACAAAATATGACAGTGGAACAAACGGTGATACAGCCACTTTAAACATCAACGGAACAGAGGTAACCATAAGAGGAGATTACACCATTGATAGTGCTGTAGCTCAGATAAACAGTCAGCTATCGGATGCCGGAGTTCAAGTTAGCGGAGCTCTTGTAAGTGGTGGTACCGCTAATGCACACATTACACTTACCCAGCAAAACTGGGGAGAGAATTACCTGATAGATCTGGTAGATGCTGATCACATTGTAATAAACTCTGCAAGGGGTATGGATAAGGGAGAAGAAGGTGGTCTGGCAAGACAGGCACAGGTAGGAGGTCTGATAGACTTTGAAACTGCGCTCAGTACGGCCGGATCAGGTGGAGCTACTTTGAATATTAACGGTACTGATGTCACCATTAATGCAGGGATGACCACTCAAGAGGCTGTAGACACCATAAACGAGGCATTACAAGCTGCCGGAGTTGATGTAACAGCGCAAGCTTCAAACAATAACAATCGCATATTCCTGAGACAACAGAATTACGGTAGTGACTATAACATAGATTTGTATGACCCAGACAGCGTGATAGTTAGTAATGACAGAGAGTATGCGACAGGAGATAACATCGAGGCTACTCTTTCCTACTCTGGTGCAGGTTGGAGTGGTGCAGGAACTATCTCCGCTACAGGGGAAGGCTTAACTTTAAAAGCAAATGATGATACAGATTTTGCCGGTTTGACTATTGTAATGACTGAAACAGCAGTCGGTGAGAATCACAATAGAACAAGCGGTGACCCAGATAAGTACAGTAATGTAGCTCGAATCTATGGAGGGGCTTTAACCTTCCAGATTGGGGCAAATGCTGGAGAGACCTATAAGGCTACTATTAACAGTATGGAGACAGACGAGCTTGGCTCTGATGAAGCTCCGAATGGCTTAAATGACCTTAAAACTGGTGGTGCTTATGATTTGTCCACTGACCCTCAAAAAGCTATAGAGGTTATTGACCAGGCCATCAAGGATGTCTCTACCCAAAGGGCAAAGCTTGGAGCTATTCAGGCAAATGTCCTGGAAAGTAACCAACGAAACCTGGGAGTTGCCCGAGAGAACTTGCAGGCATCTGAATCACAAATTAGAGATGTGGATATGGCTAAGGAAATGATGGAGTTCACCAAGAATAATGTTTTAGCGCAAGCAGCTACAGCCATGTTAGCTCAAGCTAATGCTCTACCTAATATGGTACTGGGACTCTTGAGGTAATAAAAGGATAATAGAGCCAGCGAGCTAAAAGCTTCGCTGGCTCTTCTTTAAAGGAATTTTCCTATGGCAGCTCCTCTACAAAATATCAGTGGATTAATTTCCACTATAAATTGGAATGAAACTATTGATGCCCTGATGAGCCTTCAGCGTGGATATATTAATTCCCTTCAAGATAGAATTAACCTTAATAATATCAGGCTCACTGCCTGGGGCTCAATCACTGCCTATCTTCTCACCTTGCAAAACTATGCGGCTGTTCTTAACCGCAGTTCTACCTTTCAAGCTACAAGTGCTACTTCCACCGATGAGGATATTCTTACTACCACTGTTACCGGGGTCCCCCAAATAGGAACCTACCCTCTCAGAGTATATCAACTCGCCCAGACCCATCAAATTATGTCCCAGGGATATAGTGATATAGATACAGCTACCGTGGGAACAGGAACCCTCACTATTGAAACAGGAAATGGATTTGTAAATAAAAAGACACCTCTTGAATGGTTAAATGGACAGACAGGGATTCAGAGAGGTTCTATAAAAATAACCGATAGAAGTGGAGCATCTTCAGTAATTGACTTAACAGGAACTCTTACTATTGAAGATGTAATAGAGGCTATAAATGAAGATATGAGCATTTCCGTTACCGCCAGCATTGATTATGATACCGGATATAATGTAGGAGATGCCCTAAAACTTACTGACACCTCAGGCGGCAGTGGCAATTTCAAGGTAGAGGAAGTAAGTGGAGGAACTACCGCAGGCGATTTGGGAATCTTAGCTGATGCAGCCAGCAATATAGTTCATGGAGAGGATATAAATGATATTGTAGGAACGACAAATTTAGACTTACTAAACGGTGGAACTGGAATCAATACAGTATCGGGGGATGATCTCAGAATTACCTGTAGAGATGGAACTATCATTGATGTAGATATTAACAGTTCTGCTACTATCCAGGATGTTATAGATGCTATCAATAACGACGGTGATAATGGAGGTCATATCGCCGCTTCTATTCTTTCCAATGGCAATGGAATTAAATTGGAAGATACTGTGGGAGGGACTGGTGACCTTTCCATAGTCAACCTTAACAGCAGTACCACTGCTACTGACCTGGGTATAGAGAAAAGCGTTGCTTCTAACACTTTAGAGGGAGAGCGCATTATCCCCGGATTAAATACCACTCTTTTAAAGACCCTTAATGGAGGAAGTGGAGTAAGTTCAGTAAGTGGAGACGATTTTCAAATACAACAACGGGATGGTACTACCTTTAATGTAGATATAAGTGGAGCTGAAACTGTTGAAGATGTTATTAACCTTATAAACAATGCTACCGGGAATACTAATATCACTGCTTCTCTTGATGAGGAGAGAAATGGCATACTTTTAACTGATTCTTCCACCGGGACAAATGATTTAGCCGTCACTGCTTTAAATTCCAGCAATGCCGCCTCTGATTTAGGAATATTGAAAAGTGTATCCTCTAATACACTTGAGGGAGATGACATAAATCCTCAATATATTGCCCCCTGCACAAAATTAAGTGAGTTAAACCAGGGAGATGGAGTTTACGCAGGTAAAATTAAGATAACCGATAAGATAGGAAATAGTGAAGAAATAAACTTATCAGATGCTAAAACAATAGGGGATGTCCTGGATGCTATAAACTCCGCTTCATCTATTCAAATCTTAGCTCAAATTAACTCCAATGGAAATGGAATAGAAATTATAGACGAAAGTAGCGGCTCGGGAACGCTTAAAGTAGAAGAAGTAAACGGAACTACTGCTCAAGATCTCAACATTTTAGGGGATACTGAGGGAACTTCTATTAATGGTAGCTTTGAGATCACCATCCAGATAACCGATGAAAATAATACCTTACAAGGGTTAAGAGATGCCATAAATAACGAAAATACATACATTAAGGCAAGTATTATAAATGATGGCACAGAAATTAGCCCCTATCACTTATTTATTACCAGTGTCCATAGCGGCTCGGCAGGAAGAATGATCTTTGACCCTGACTTAAGTGGGGGAGAAGAATTAAAATTTAGCTGTGTCAGTCAACCTCGAGATGCGGTAGTTACTTTAGGGGAAGAAAACCCTCTTTTAATTACTGATAGTTCAAACAGTATGGATAAAACTATCCCTGGAATCACGCTTAACTTATTAAGTGCTGATCCCACCAAAACAATTGAGGTTAGAGTAGTCAGAAACCTGGAAGGGGTAAAACAAAGTATTATCAATTTCATTGATGCTTATAATAATATAGTTGATACCATCAATACTCAAGAAAGTTATGATGCCGATACAGGACAAAAAGGAGGAGTTTTGTTTGGTGATATAAGCCTGATGAACATTCGTAATGACTTAAGGAACGTTAT
>JAUWJM010000003.1 GCA_030607715.1 Candidatus Aerophobota bacterium | reverse complement strand
TTGAGATATTCGGAAAAAATTTGGATAAGAAATCTCCTAAGCGAGCTGCGAGATAAGTATATTGAATAACCAGTGCTGACTGAAAATAAGTAGATGTATGAAGTCCTGAAGAGAGTTCAAAGTGACCATTTAAAAGGGCACCCTTTTCTTTGAAAAAAGAGAGAACTTCTTTTTCTTTCATTTAAATTCCCTTCTCTTAATAAATCTCCATTCCTACTGCTTTTCTTATTAATTTTCTTAATCTTTTTTCGGCTATCTCGGCTATTTCTTCTCTAAGGTCAGGCACTATAGTGATAATAGGAAAACTCTTTTTCTCACTTATACTTTCAATAACATCCAGACATTTCTTAGCTACTGACTCGGAAACAAAAATTATTCCGTAATCCTCAGTAACTGCCTGTTTCAATTTTTCTCCTCCCCTCCCTGGATCCTCGATAGAAATAGCCTCTATTCCCGATCCTTTAAAGGGAAGAATGGTATCTTTATCTCCAAGTATGGCTACTCGCAACATAATACTTTCCTCTTAGAATTTTCCTCAATCTTTTTAGCTCATTTTTTTTAAGAAAAATATAGTTTATGAGAGGTTCTCTTCCAAAAGTTATATAAAATCCCTTTTTGGTATAATTCAGAATATTTTTATCAAAAAAATCATCTAATCCGGATAAATTTTGTTTATTCCTCCACTCTTCTAAAGCTTTCTGAAGCGGATAACCGTATTCAGTATTTTTTAACTCTTCAACAAGGGAACTCTCTGATTGTTCGGCTATATCTACTAAACTTTTCTTTTTTATCCCTCCTCCCTCCACTATTATCTCTTCTAAAAGGTTTCTTCCATTTTCCCTTTTCCATAATTTCACTCTTAAAAATGCCTCAATGTTAAATCTATTAATTAACTTTTCCCTCAATTCATCGAGAAAGGGATCAGTATATTCTCTTAGTCTTGAGGCTAACATCTCAAAGAGTTTCTTATCTAAAAATATATCTATTTTTATAGGATGGGGTTCTTTTTTTATTAGACTAAGTGCCTCAGAAATTAAATCTTTAAACTCCCCGGGTAAATTAAAGAAATTTTCTCTATATATCGCCTCCTGGAAAATCTTTATCTGAATAGAACCAGCTTTTGAAAGATGTCCTTCGCATTTAGACTCATCTATTTTTTCTGAGAGCTCTTTTTGTCCTTTAATTTTTAAAAGAACCTTAATATTATGGAAATCGTGCTCTAACCAGAAAAGATCCACAAGTTCTGGTTGGGGAGAAAAACTTTTAAGTTCAATCCTGGTTTTTCTCAATTCCTCCTCTAAACCTTCCTCAAAATCTTCAACCTGGGATATCTTTTTTAAAGATTCTGAATAAGGATAAAACTTAGTTAATATTTCAACAGCTTGCTTTAGTCCTTCACTTTCCTTAATATGGGCAAAATCTGTCTCTTTTAAAAGATGCTTTTCTAAACCTCTCACTCTTCCTGTAACATAAGCATAACGAGTATCCTTAGTTGGTATCTCTAAATATTCCACAATTAGTTTCCTTTAAGATTTCATTAGTTCTATAACTTTATTAGCAATTTCCTGGGAGGCCCTGGGATAAGCCAAATTTTTTGTTCTTTCTCTCCACTCTCTTCGATCAAAAGAGTGATTTGATAATTTTTTAACAAGATCAATTATATTTTTCTTACTATTTAGCTCAAAAGCTAAATTCCTTTCAAGAAGAAGCTGTTTATTTCTTCTCTCCTGCCCAGGAATTGAGTCGATGATTCCCATGGGAAGAGCTTTACTTAGAGCCTCAGCAGTAGTTAGCCCTCCTGATTTACTGATTAATAAATCCGAAATTTCCATTAATTCATCAATTCCATCAACATATCCTAAAACTCTTAAGGGAAGACATATTTGTGAACTTATTTTTTGGAGTTTCCGTTTTAAATTTCTATTTATTCCTGCGATGGCTAAAACCTGCAAAGGAGAATGAACTTCGCTTAAGGCTAAAACAGTTTCTTCTATTGAACCAATTCCTTGTCCTCCTCCCATTACCAAAACTGTGAAGAGATTATCCTCTATTTCCCATTTTTTCTTTAATTTCTCCTTCTGTTTTGATTCGCAAAAACCTAAAGATATAGGAATACCGGTGACATGGATTTTTTCTGGTGAGATCCCCCTCTTTATAAATTCATCTCTCAATTCATCGTGAGGCAAAAAATAAACATCTACATTCTTGTAAAACCAGTAGGGATTAAGATAAAAATCCGTAGGAACAGCTATTAACAAGTAATCCAATTTCTTTGCTCTCTTTATAGTTGAAGAAATTGCACAGGAAAGACAATGGGTGCAGATCACAGCATGGGGTCTAAAGGGTGCAATAACCTCTTGGTAAAGTCGATGGTAGTTTATATAATACAGGAAAATTCGTAAAACATGAGTTAACCAATAAACCTCTTTGTTATCCCAGATTATATCCCAAAACCAGGGAATTACTTTTATAAAAGTGTAGTACAAGGCATTCAGACTATACCTCATAAAGGGGTTTCCATGCCGAAAAAGATTCTCTTCCCGAATTAATGCATTGGGATAGGCCCTATTTAGAGCCTGTTTAATTGCCTTAGCTGCTTGTCTATGACCCGTTATATCTGAAACATACAAAAGAAGAATTCTTACTCGTTTTTTTTCTTTCATTGATTTGCATCCATCCTTTTCTTATTTTTAAGTAAAAGCCAGTGATCAGGATAATACCTCAGATAATCTTCCATAATCCAAGCAAACTCCTGAGCTGCCTGGCCTATAGCTTCTTTTTCGGAAAGACGGATATTCAGCTTAATGGGAGGTTCCACCACTCCTTTTTGTTTTCCTGTTTTCTTATCTCTAATTACGAAAGCAGGAGAAATTAATGCTCTCGTCCGATAGGCCAATTTAAAGGGACCTACTGCAAGGATAATTTCTTGATTAAAAAGATCAATCTTTACGCCTTTTTTATTTTCCTCGTCAGATAAGATAGCTACTGCTTCATTCCTTTTAAGAGCATTGATAACCTGCTTTAATTGGTTTGTAAAAATAACTTTTATTTTCTTTGCACTTCTTATATCATTAAACAACTGATTAGTGAACTTATTTTTATGGGGCCTTACTAAAAAATTCATTTTATATCCTGCTAAGGCCAGTCCAATTCCTCCCCACTCCCAATTGCCAAAATGAATGGATAAAAGCACAGTTCCTTTTCCTTTTGAAAGAGCATAATCAAGGTTCTCTACTCCTACAGGGGTAATCTGGCGGAAAAATCTTGAAGTGCTGAGTTCAGGCAACCAAAGAAATTCTCTTAAATACCAAGCAAAATTACGGTAAATTAAAAGAGCTATCTTTTTACTTTCCTTTTGTTTTCTATTTTTACCTAAAATTAAATCTACATTATTTAAAATTGCTCTTTTATAACCTATGTATTTCCCCTTGGTAAGGAGAAAGAAAAGACCAGCTAATCTTTCTGCTATCCAGTAACTCAAAAAAGAGGGAAGATAACAGGAAAGAAACTCTCCTATTTTGTAAAGAAGAAAAAGGAGCACTTTTTAAGCTCTCTTTATTAAGATAATCCGTAGTCTGGTAGTTCATATTTCTAAGATCTTTTAAGCATTTTGTAATGTTATCACATATTCCTGCTGATGTCAAGGATTTGACTAAAATTCTCCCTGATGTATATAATAAGTAATAGGTGATGCGTGAATGGGTAAGAAGAGGAGTTGTTAAATAATTATTCGTGATAATTAATGGGGGAGTAGTAACAAAAAATGAAAATTAAGATGAATTTTAGAGAAAAAAAATCAGAGGACCAGTATCCAAGAAAGAATGACTATGAGGTGATTATTATTGGAGGTGGGGCTGCAGGTATGACTGCGGGAATCTATGCCTCAAGGGAAATGTTAAACACCCTTTTAATAGAAAAGGGAATAACTGTAGGATTAGCAGCAAAAACTGAGCTAATAGAAAATTATCCTGGCTTCCCAGAAGGGACAAGTGGAATGGATTTGATGGATAAAATAAAGAATCAAGCTCAGAAATTCGGAGTAGAGATTGCAGAGTTTGAAGAAGTGAAATCGGTAAAACCAGCTGGAAATAAAATAATAGTTCAAACAATTAAAGAAGAAAGGTGCAATGTTGAATACAGTGCCTATGCAGTAATAGTAGCTTCGGGGACTGTCCCTAAATTATTGAATATCCCCGGGGAAAAGAAATTTCAAGGAAAAGGTATCTCTTACTGTGCAACCTGTGATGGTCCACTCTACAAAGATAAAGATACTGCGGTAATAGGATGTGGTAATTCTGGGTTGCAAGAGGGAGAATCTCTTCTGAGGTATGCAAGAAGTGTCACTTTTGTAGCGTTTTCACCTTATATGGTTGGTTCAAAAATACTGCAAGAGAGAATAAGGAAGAACAAAAAAGCAAATTTCCTGCTAAACCATAAGCTCATCAGTATAGATGGAGATGAATTTGTCGATTCTATTACAGCAAGAGATCGGAAAAGTGGTCAAGAAAAAAAGATTAAAGTTATGGGTGTTTTTATGTATAAGGGGTTCTCACCTGCTATCGGCTTCCTGAAAGACGCTAAGGTTAAATTAGACGAGGCTGGATACATTAAAACCGATGAGAATATGGAGACATCAGTTCCTGGCATATATGCAGTAGGTGATGTCCGTTCCAAGATGGTTCGCCAGATAGATGTTGCTTGCGGAGAAGCTACTATCGCAGCCATAGCTGCTCTTCATCGTATAGAAACTCTTAAATCAAATTAAAAGTTATTACTTATTACTTGTGTTCTCTGTGGTTAAGTTTTGACATTACTGAACAATGATAAAGGAGAAGATTATGAAGAAAAAAGTAGCCTTAGTTTTTCCTCAAGAGCTTGTTAGTAAGCCTATTACCTACAAATTAATTAAGAACCATAATTTGGTAATTAATATTTTAAAGGCAAAGATCGTTCCTTATAAAGAGGGAAAGCTGGATATAGAAATAAGTGGAGAGAAAGATAACTTAAACCGTGGTATAAACTATCTCATTGGGCTGGGAGTAAAAGTAAAACCCTTAGCTCAACAGATAAAGTGGGATAAAGATAAATGTGTTTGCTGCACAGCTTGTGTAGCTTTATGCCCAGTAGGTGCTTTTGAAGTGGAAAGAGAGGAAAGAACAGTAAATTTTAGCGAAGAGAAGTGCATTATTTGTGGAATATGTGCCCCTGCTTGTCCTTATAAAGCTATAGAAATTCTTTTTTAGTAACAGTTCAGCCACAAATTTACACGAATAAACACAAATGTTATTAATTGTGGAAAGAGAGAAATTGGATAGGAAGAAATTATTAACCTGAATTCGGCAATCTAAATAATGGTCACCAAGCTTATCTTGGAATATATCCTTCAAACAGAAATGTAGTGCAGACCTTTAGGTCTGCCAGAATTTATCAGGTCTAAAGACCTGAGCTACTCGGGTAGGGGCGACTTTAGTCGCCCAAATAATTTATAAATTCCTGGTATACCTCAAGAAATTTGCTTTGTTTTAGAAAACAATTATAATGAATTTTTAAAAAGACAAAGACCCAATTTAGTCAAGAAAGGCAATATCATTGCTAAGGAAGGAAAAATACTGGGAGAACATAAGGGAATATCCTTTTTTACTATTGGACAAAGAAGAAAATTGGGAATTGGTAAAGGATATCCCCTATAAAGGAGAAAAAAGATGCGACTGGATGATGTGGTAATTTCACGAGCTATTGTGGAAAGTTTTACCAAAGAATTTTTGGAGTCTCTGGAAACTCAAGTTGCCATTGCTGGAGCAGGTCCAGCTGGCTTAACAGCTGGTTTTTATTTAGCTAAAAGAAAAATTAAAACAGTGATATTTGAAAAAAATCTTAAAGTGGGAGGAGGGATGCCAGGAGGAGGGATGATGTTTAACCGGATCGTTGTTCAAGCTCCGGCCACGAAAATATTAGATGAAGTGGGGGTAAAATACATAAAGTATAAAGAAGGATATTACTTAGCCAATTCCTTAGAAGCTGTTGCTGCTTTTACCCAGCAAGCCATCAGAAAAGGAGTAAAGATATTTAATCTTATAGGGGTGGAAGACATAATGGTTAAAGATAAAAGGGTATGTGGTTTAGTAATTAACTGGGAAACGATTCGATCCTCTAACCTACCCGTTGACCCTTTGACTATGAAATGTCAGGCAGTAGTAGATGCTACCGGTCATGACTGTGCAGTAGTTAAAAAGCTTCAGCAAAGAGATGAGATAAGATTAAATACCCCTACAGGTAAAATATTGGGAGAGGGTCCCATGTGGGCTGAAAAAGGGGAAAGTACTATTGTAGAGAATACTAAAGAGGTTTATCCAGGGCTTTATGTTATTGGAATGGCTGCCCAAGCTGTTTACGGAGCCCCCAGAATGGGCCCCATTTTTGGAGGAATGTTACTTTCTGGGAAAAAGGTAGCTGAACTTATTTTAAAAAACCTTTAATTTATTGAAAGTAAAATCATAAAAGGAGATGGTATACTTATGAGTAAAGATTCTAATGAAAGAATAAGTCTATCAAACAATGCCTTAAGAGTTCTGGAAAAAAGATATTTGAAAAAGGATAAAGAGGGTAAGATTATAGAAACCCCGGAAAAAATGTTTAGAAGAGTAGCCACCAATGTAGCTGCCATAGATAAAATGTATGGAAAAGATTCTCAGCAGGTAAAACAAAGCGAAGATGACTTTTATCAAATTATGTCTAAACTGGAATTCTTACCTAATTCCCCTACTTTAATGAATGCTGGTACTTCTTTGCAACAACTTTCTGCCTGTTTCGTTTTATCCATAGATGATTCTATTGATTCCATTTATGAGGCTATAAAACAGACAGCTCTAATCCATAAAAGTGGTGGAGGAACAGGATTTTCCTTTAGCAGGATAAGACCCAAAGGAAGCCTTGTGGGCACAACTTCAGGGGTAGCAAGTGGCCCAATTTCTTTTCTGAAGGTATTTAATGCCAGTACCGAGGCAATTAAACAGGGTGGTAAAAGACGTGGAGCTAACATAGGAATACTAAATGTGGATCACCCTGATATTTTGGAATTTATTACCTGTAAGGAAAAAGAGGGAGATTTAAATAATTTTAACATCTCTGTAGCTGTTAGCGAGGAATTTATGGAATCTGCTCAAAGAGGAGAAGAGTATAACTTAATTGATCCCCTCATCAAAAAAGTTTCAGGAAAACTTAATGCCGCCGATGTTCTAAATAGAATAACAGAAAGAGCCTGGAAAAACGGAGAGCCTGGTTTGATTTTTTTAGATAGGATAAACCAGGATAATCCTATTCCTCTAATGGGAAAAATCGAATCAACCAATCCATGCGGTGAGCAGCCGCTGCTTCCATATGAATCGTGTAATCTTGGAAGTATTAATTTAGCCAAAATGGTAGATAAAGGTAAAATCAACTGGGAAAAATTAAAAAGAACAGTCCATATTGCTGTTCACTTTCTGGATAATGTAATTGATGCCAACAAATATCCTCTGCCTCGAATTGCTAAAAATACCTTATCTAACAGAAAAATTGGTTTGGGAGTAATGGGTTTTGCCGATATGTTAATAGGCTTAAGTATTCCCTATAATTCTAAAAAAGCTTTAGATTTGGCTGAGAGAGTAACGAGCTTTATTCAAGATGAGTCTAAGAAAGTCTCACAGAATTTAGCTAAAGAAAGAGGGGTGTTTCCCAACTTCAAGGGTAGTAAATGGGAAAAAGAAGGCTTAAAGCTAAGGAATGCCACTACCACCACTATTGCTCCCACTGGCAGCATAAGTATGATTGCTAACTGTTCCTCAGGAATAGAACCCTTATTTAGCATATTATATCATAAAGAGATATTGGAAGGAGAAAAACTCTTATATGTAAATGAAGAATTTGAAAGAATTGCCAAAGAAAAAGGATTTTATTCTTCAGAATTGATAAAAAAAATAATTGACCATAAAGGTTCCTGTCAGCAAATTTCAAAAATTCCTCTACCTATAAGAAAAATATTTGTTACCGCCCTGGATATATCTTTTGAAGATCATATTAAAATGCAAGCTTCCTTCCAAAAATATACAGATAACGCTGTTTCCAAAACTATAAATCTTCCCAATGAAATTGAAAAGGAAGAGGTAAAAAAAGCTTTTATTCTTGCTTATAAAACGGGATGTAAGGGAATAACTATTTATCGAGATAGAAGCAGAGAGGAACAGGTAATACAAATGGGAACTGAGAGAAAAAAGGAAAAAATTATTCCTCAAACTCGGGATAAAGTAACTTATGGAATGACCAGAAAAATGGAAACTGGCTGTGGAGATCTCTTCGTCACCATAAATGAAGATAAAGAAGGAAATCCATTTGAAGTATTTGCCCAATTAGGTAAATCAGGCGGATGTGCTGCCTCTCAAACAGAAGCCATCGGCAGATTAGTTTCTTTGAGCTTAAGATCAGGTATTTCCCAGAAACTAATAGTTAGACAACTTAAAGGGATAAGCTGCGATCGACCCCGGGGATTTGGGAAAAATAAAATGCTCTCCTGTGCTGATGCTGTAGCCAAAGCTATTGAACTATATCAAATAGAAAAGAAGATTACCTCACCTTTGAGTGGACCTTCAGCTAAAATTGAAAAAATCTCTTCTGAAAATGAGAAGGAAATTATTCAGGGCTCAGGAAGATGGATAGGTGCCTGTCCTCAATGTGGAAGCAGTGCTATTGAGCATGAAGGGGGATGTTTTGTCTGTAAATCCTGTGGATACACAGAGTGCGAGTAAATAAAAATATTATTGACAGAGAAAAGTTTAAATGCTAAATTGAATATGATACCTCTTTAGAGAGAGCATCGCCAATGAACTATTATTTCAAGGAGGAGGAGAGTGAGGATCTCGGAAGTTAAGGTAAGACGAGTTGAGGGTAAGGATAAGTTTAAAGCCTGGGCAACAGTTACTTTTGATGATTCTTTTCGTATCCATGGGTTAAAAATCATTGAAGGAAGGAAAGGGCCTTTTGTAGCAATGCCCTCCCGCAAGCTGCCCAATGGTGAATTTATAGATACTGCCTATCCTCTTAGCCAAGAATTAAGAGATACAATTCAAAGGAAAGTTCTTGAGGAATATACTCAAAAGATAAACTAAAGTATTTTAATATTTAAGATTTATCAAGGAAATAAAATGATTACCAAAACTAAGGAATGGGTATTAGAAGAGGTAAGAAGGAAAGAAGTAAAATTTGTATACCTTTGGTTTACCGACATATTGGGTTCCCTGAAGAGTTTTACTATTACAGTGGAAGAATTAGAGGGAGCTTTAGAGAAAGGCGTTAGCTTTGATGGTTCATCTATTGAAGGATTTGCTCGGATTGAAGAAAGCGATATGATCGCTATGCCCGATCCTTCTACTTTCTATTTTTTACCCCAGGATTCCAATGAGCCTGGGGTAGCAGCAAGAATGTTCTGTGATATTCTGGAACCGAATGGAAATTTTTATCAGAGCGATCCACGTTATGTATTGAAAAAAAACTTAAAAAGAGCTTCTAACTTAGGATACACCTTTTATGTAGGGCCTGAACTGGAGTATTTTTACTTCCGTTCTCCCGATATACCTCCAATAGGATTAGACAAAGGTGGTTATTTTGACCTTATTCCACGAGATATGGCAAGGAATCTTCGCCAAGAGACAGTGCTTGCCTTAGAGAAAATGGGGATAAAAGTAGAGTGTTCCCATCATGAAGTTGCCCCAAGTCAACATGAAATTGATTTAAGATACACCGATGCTTTAACTATGGCTGACAATACTATGACCTATCGTCTGATAGTTAAAGAAATTGCTTTAAAGCATAATGTTTATGCTACTTTTATGCCCAAACCTATTTATGGAGAAAACGGCAGTGGCATGCATACTAATCAGTCTCTCTTTAAGGGAAAAAGAAATGTTTTCTTTGATCCTGAGGATAAGTATCACCTCTCGGGAGTAGCTAAAAGATACATTGCTGGTTTGTTAAGACATGTCCTTGAGTTCACTTTAATTACCAATCAGTGGATTAACTCTTATAAAAGGTTAGTTCCTGGATATGAAGCTCCTACATATCTTTCCTGGGCCTTGCGAAATAGGTCTGATTTGATAAGAGTGCCTCTATATCAGATAGGAAAGGAGAAAGCCATCCGCGTAGAATTAAGGTCTCCGGACCCTACTTGTAATCCCTATCTCGCCTTTGCCGTGATGCTTTCAGCAGGATTGGAAGGGATAGAAAAAAAAAACGAATTTTTGAAACCAAAAGAAAGAAATGTTTATAAAATGAGTGATGAAGAAAGAAAGAATGAAGGAATAGATCAACTTCCTGAGAACTTATGGGAAGCAATAAAAATAGCTGAAAAAAGTGACTGGTTAAGAGAAATTTTGGGTGACCCTCTATTCTTTAAGTTCATAGAGAATAAAAAAATAGAATGGGAAAAATACCGCTCTCAGGTTACTTCCTATGAACTGGAACGCTACCTTCCTATCCTCTAAAAATATGGAAAATAAGAGTGGAAAAATTTAAGTCAGGATTTGTTACTTTAATAGGGAAACCTAATGTAGGCAAATCCACTTTAATTAACTATCTGGTAGGGGAAAAAATTGCCATCGTCTCTTCTCGACCTCAGACCACAAGGAATGTCATTCAAGGAATAGTAACCTTTGACGAGGCTCAAATAATCTTCTTAGACACACCAGGCATAATCAATCTTAATCAGGTTAAAACTCCCCTGGATAGATATATAATCAAGGAGGCCCTCAAAAGTCTGGAAGGAATAGACTTAATAATTGTGATGGTAGGACCTTTCGCTATATCAATGGAAGATAAGTTCATCTTGAAGAATTTAAAAGGAGTAAAAAAGTCTGTTTTCTTAGCTATAAATAAGATGGACAAGGTGCAAAGAATCCAATTGGATTCTTTGCAAAAAGAATATACAAATTTTTTCCCCTTTACTCAAATCATTCCCATCTCAGCTCAAAAGGGAACCAATATCTCCATCCTGATGGGGAAAGTTATTCAATATCTTCCTCCTCATCCTCCTTATTATTCATCTAATTTAATTACCGATCAACCTGAGCGCATCCTGGTGGCCGAGTTAATCAGAGAGAAGATTTTCCTCCTTACCCGACAGGAAATACCCTATTCAACGCTAATCAAAATAGAAAGTTTTGAGGAAAGAAAGGAAAATCTAATTTATATCCGAGCGATTATTTATGCAGAGCATTCCTCACAAAAAGGTATTCTTATTGGCAAAAATGCAAGTATGATAAAACAAATAGGGAAGTTAGCTCGAGGAGAGATAGAAGAGCGCCTGGGCTGTCGAGTTTATTTAGATCTAAGAGTGGGAGTAAAGAAAGAATGGCGCAGGCGAAAGGACTCCTTAAATAAATTAGGATATGAAATTTGACACTCTCCACGACTAAAGTCAGGAGATTCTCAGTTCACCACAGAAACTAATGCCTCTGCTCCCTGAAGGCTCTGCCCGAGCCTTAGAATATTGCGGACAGCGTTAATGTCTCGGTCTATGATTAGACCACAGAAAGGACAATAATATACCGCAGATCCACACCACTTTCGAGCAAATGTGTGGCAAAACTATGTCTTAACGAATAAAAGCTAAACTGGTGCAAAGCCAACTACAATATCACTAAATTATCGCGATCAATAACTTCATCGGAGTATTTATACCCCAATAGTTCCTCAATGAGTGAGCTTTTTACTCCTTTTATCCTCTCCAGCTCTTTTGATGAATAATAGACAATACCCCGGGCAAATTCTAAATTGTTCTCATCTACCAGACTTACTGAATCCCCAGCTTGAAATTTACCTTGCACCTGTTTTATACCAACAGAAAGAAGACTTCCTCCCCTCTCTATTAGAGCTTTTCTAGCCCCATTGTCCACAACAATTTTTCCTCCTGAACATTTTCCATAAGCTATCCACCTCTTTCTTGAGACAAGTTGATGGGTGGAGGAGGAAAATAAGGTTCCTACTTCTTTACCAGAAAACAACCTCTTTAAAAAATTTTCCCTATTTCCTCCAATAATCACTGGAATACCTGAACGAGTAGCTATTTTAGCTGCATTAATTTTTGTCTTCATTCCCCCTACCCTACCCTCCACACAGCTTCCTCGGGCCATTTTCTCTATCTCTTTAGTTATAAGGGAAATCTGGGGAAGAAATTTTGCCTGAGAGTTTTTCTTAGGATCAGATGTGTATAATCCCTCTATATCAGAGATAATTATTAGCAAGTCTGCGTCTACTAATCCAGCTACTAAAGCTGAAAGAGTATCGTTGTCTCCAAATTTTATTTCCTCTACAGCTACAGTGTCATTTTCGTTTACCACAGGAATAACTCCTAATTTAAGTAAGGTAAGCAAAGTACTGCGGGCATTTAAATAGTTAAAGCGATTGGATAGATCCTGAGCGCTTAAAAGGACCTGACCCGTATAGAGTTTGTATTTTTGGAAAAACTCAGAATAAAGATTCATCAATTGGGTCTGACCTACGCTGGCCAAAGCTTGCTTGGAAGGAAGAGCTCCTGAATTGTTCTCTATCTTTAGCTTTCTTTTTCCCAGACCTATAGCTCCTGAACTTACCAAAATTATGTCTCTGTTTTCTTTTCTAAGATAAGCAATTTCTCCAATTAGCTCCTCTACAAAAGAAAAATTTGGCCCCTCCGGGGTTAACAAAAGACTGCTTCCCACCTTTATAACCAATCTTTGAGCATTACTAATAATTTTTTCTCTTTTTATTTTTATTCTCCCAAATAGTTAGCAGTTTTTCCAATTAATTCTCTTAATCCTTCGCCTTTTATAGCAGAAATAGAGAACAAGGAGAGATACTGTTTGTCCAATTTCTCTTTAAATTTTAAAAATTTTTCCTCTGCCCCCGGTAAATCCATCTTATTGGCTACTACTACCTGAGGTTTTTTTAACAAATTTAGATTATAATTTTCAAGTTCTCTGTTTATCATTTGAAACCTATTAATAGGATCAATAGAGGATGGGCTTCCCACATCAACTAAATGGATAAGAATTTTACATCTCTCAATGTGCCGCAAAAACCTATCTCCCAATCCTCTTCCAAGATAGGCACCTTCAATTAAACCTGGTAGGTCAGCGGCAATAAAAGATATTACCTCATCTACTCTTACTATTCCTATATATGGTCTTAAGGTAGTGAAGGGATAAGAAGCTATTTTGGGATGAGCATTGGATATTTTAGAAAGAAGAGTTGATTTACCAGCATTAGGAGCTCCAATTATTCCAACATCAGCTATTAGCTTTAGCTCTAAAATCAGGATCTTTTCCTCACCTTTCTCACCCATCTCTGTTTCTCGAGGAGCTTGATGAGTGGAGGATTTAAAATGAGCATTTCCCCTACCTCCTTTTCCTCCTCGAGCTACTACTAACAGTTCTTTTTCTCTTTTTAAGTCAGTAAGTATTTCTCCTTTTTCATTTTTCACTAAAGTTCCTGGCGGCACCTTAAGAAAAAGATCTTCTCCTTTTTTGCCGTGTTTATCTTTACCCTTTCCATGCTCTCCTCTGTCAGCTCGAAAATGATGATGATAGTGGAAAAAAATCAGAGTAGATAATTTTTTATCCACCTTTAAAATTACACTACCTCCATCTCCACCATCTCCTCCATCAGGTCCACCTCGAGGAACAAACTTCTCCCGGCGAAAACTCATGCATCCATTGCCTCCCCCGCCTCCCTTGGCCCATACTTTAACCTCATCAAAAAAGGATACCGGGAAAACTTTTCTATCTTTACCCTCTTGCATAATTTTTTCCTTTAAATCTCTCTTCTTCACTATAAACACAACCACAGTACTGCTGATGGTAAAGACCCAACTTCCTGGATAACTCCTGATTTTGTTTCCACCCCTCTCTTATTATTTTTAAATAAGGTTTAATTGAGTATTCCTTAGCAACTTCCCTGACTATATCCTGAATTAGTCTTGACTTTTGATGCGGGGAGGAGAGCAAAGTAGAACCAAAATAATCAAATTTTCCTTTTTTAGCAAAAATTGCTGTTTTAGTCAGTCTCATCCTATAACAGAAAAAACACCTCTGGGATTCTCTGTAAACAATTTCCCTGAGAAAACTTTTAATATCATAAATATCCTGGAAGATAACTTTAACTCTGGAAAGCTCAGCCCATTTTTTTACCGAATCCAAACGCAATTGATATTCTCTAAAAGGATGGATGTTAGGATTATACCATAAACCCATAACCTCATCAAATTCTTCCTTTAATTTCGGGAAAACCTGTATAGCACAGGGAGCACAGCAAATATGAACTAATATCTTCAACAGAATGGTCCATAGTCTTAAGTTTAAATAAGAACTGACAACTGCAAATTGTTAAAATTCCGATGCCTTAAAAATATCGGAATACCTTTTACAATATATACAACCAAGGTAAAATGTCAATAAACCCGAAATGTTTCATCTTTTATGGAACTCAGAAAAAAATTTGTCATACCTTAACTTGAGATCTTCTCAAAAATAAGTATAATAGTGAAAGTATGAAATTAGAAGAGTATCAAAAAAAACGGCACTTCGAGAAGACTTCTGAGCCAAAAGAGACTAAAAAGAGAAAACAGGGAAACTCTTTCGTAGTACAAAAACATCAGGCTAGTCATCTACATTACGATTTTCGTCTGGAAATAGATGGGGTATTAAAAAGTTGGGCTATCCCAAAAGGACCAAGCCTAAATCCTTCCGAGAAGCGATTAGCCATTCAAGTAGAAGATCATCCAGTTGAATATAAAGACTTTGAAAGAGTGATTCCATCCGGGGAATACGGTGCAGGGACAGTTATGATTTGGGATTTTGGAACATATGAATCTCCAGGTGGAAAAAATTTGAGCAATGGTCTAAAAAAAGGAAGGATTAAATTCCAATTGCAGGGCCAAAAATTGAAGGGAGGATTCATCCTTATTCAAACTAAATATCAGGATAATATGAGAAACTGGCTTTTTATCAAAGAAAAAGATGCGTATGCGCGCAGAGATCTAAACATAACCAAAGAACAACCCAATTCCGCCTTCAGCAAAAGGAGTTTAGAAGAAATAGCCCAATCAAAAATAGATAGTGCCGGGAGGGGGATTTGATAAGGTAGGTTTTTAGGATTTATTTACTATGCTTATTATTAGCGTGTTTTCCTTATCAATCCTTATTTTTAACCCTTTTTTCATTGCTCTAAATTTATATCTTTTTATCTTAATTTCGCCATTCCTTGGACTATTTTTGTCACAAATTCGTCACAAGATTAACCGAACATTCTGTTTGATTTATTATTTATTTAATTTTAATCATCAAAAAAATTTTGTCAAAATAGGATAATTTTTCCATGTAAATTAACCCAATCAGCAATTACCAACATAAATAAAACGAAAATTTGAGGATTATTTATTCTTTATTTCTTTAGATATTGCAGCAATTATTATTAATCCAGCTATACTCAATAACAATCCAGCAAAAAACCAGACAATAGGATTACGTCCTTTGCTATTTGCTATTATTGCGCTCACAATTCCACATAGTATAGCTATGAAAATGTAAATTAGCATTGATGCTTTACCTGCTTACACTCCCTCCCTTGAAGTTTTAGGAATTGTTATTTTGTGTATAAGAGATTCCTTTGTTAGTGAAGATCCGGCAATAACTCGTTCTTTTCAATGGAGCCATTAGAGTATATTAACTTAGAGGTTGCACTCTTCCATAATGAGTCATATCTTTTTTTCAATTTCTCTCCCAATGAATTCGGACAAACATCAAACATGATGACTGATTTTTCTATTGAAGTACGTCCAAAAACTAAGCTCCAAATCATCGTTTGTTCATCCTTAGTTGTAAAGATAAGTGCACTGTCAATTACAGGGAATCTATGATATTTAAACTCAAGAGAACCCGTGAGTTTTTTTTCCTTTGCATACGACAATATTTCCTGCAAGTCAATTAATCCAGGTTCAATATCCTCTTTGTGTAAATCAGTGATCTCTTCAACAGCGGAATCTACCGCATCTGGCAAAGCGCAAGCTAACTTAATTTTCATACCTTTTTTGAGGGCTTCCTTAAATTCTTTTTTCTTCATAAGTAAATTCAGTAAACTTCTCCCGACAGACATAATTTCGCTACCATCCGGAGAGTTATTTATAATGTCTTCAAAGGGATATTTTCTTGTATACTCTTTATGCGTTTCAAAAACTTCTTTTATGCCGAGCTTTATACACTTACTTTGAATTGAATCCATTTCCTTGAGTTCCTCTGTTAGCATACGCTTAAAATCGTTATAATATTTTTCAACTGCAAATATTTGAAAGATCAGCGAAACCGCAAATACACCGAGAAAAGTAACACCAGTAAACTCCAAAATTTTTTGGACGACAGTCCCTATGCCAAAAATCTTGCTCCCTAAAATAAGAATTATCCCAACTGTGATCATACGTATAGACCACCCATATATTGATTTTTTGTATTCACGCATCTTTTCTTCCTCCTTATTGTTTATTTGTCCTTTCATTTCGTAGTTTTATAATTAGTGCATTACACTTTGGTTCTGGTTGTGGCGTTAGCACATCCTCGCTTAAAATAGCTAGAAAATCTAATCCCTATCCCACTTTAGTATCTCATCTAAATAATCATCACTAATAATCTCGAGCTCATAAGAAGGACTAAGACCCGTTACTGCCAAAAGAGTTAATCTTCCTGTGTGTTTTTCTAATACCCATACTACGTTAAATTCCCCAAACGCCCCTGTTGAAAGAATACTATATTCTCCCTTATTTGCTCTGGCTTTTTTGCTATACTCGTCAGATGGGGGTGTAAGAAGCTTCTTGTAAATCTCTCCCTCTTTTTTCATGCCTTCCTCATATCCTTCTAAAAATTCATTCCTTGCACCAACAGGTTTAGTTACAATGTAAGGTTTCGCTAACAATCCCGCCAATAATACGGCAATTAAAGTTAAAACAACCTTAGTATACCAGTCAATCTGAACTGTTACTTTTTGCACTGCTTTCTCCTTATTTTGTTTTTTCAGTTCGCAACTGTTCCTTTTCAATTCTTAGATTCGTTAAACTCCCAAAGATAATCTAACCTTTCCTGGTAAATTTTAATTATTTCTTTTTCATATAAACATTTTAAGGAATTTTTCCCATTTTCAATTGAATCATCTATGAACTCCAACAAATTTTCCTGATTTTTCTTCTCAGCTGATTTAGTCCAATTATAAGATCCGGTAAATAAAATTTTCCCATCTATTATAGCCATCTTATTATGCATTATCCCTGAATGTCTATCTTGTATAATAGCTATATCATTATCCAAAAAGAATTCATACTTTGAGTATTTCCCTTGAAACTGCTCTTTATCCATTAAAATTCTTATTTTAACTCCCCGGTTCTTTGCCCTCACTATTGACTCAGCTATAAGATCGTTGGTAGAAGAATACATAGCTATATCAAATATATTCCTTGGCATTATCAATTTGCTTTATAATTTCCTCTGCTATACCACCGTTGGGAGAGAAGAATACTCTAATTTCAGCAAAGCAAGACAAGTTCACAATTAAAACAGAACTTATGATTACGAATAGAAAAGCTATTTTAGGTTTTATTTTTTTGTCCAATTTGGTATTTCCTTTGTTTTCGACAGGAATTTGGTGAAGTTTTGAAATCTTTAGCGCATATTTTTGCATGAATATTTGTAGTACCTTTATTGCTTCTAAGATCTTCATGGGTATTTTCCTATGCTGATATTTAACTTGAACTTATTCCAAACTTTATTTTACTTTCTTTGTCTTTGATCCGTATTGACTCTATTTCTTTTTCCAATCGCTTCCTATCTTCCATTTTACAGCTCTTAAGTTCTTTTTTATCATAATATTTTTGCCAAATAGTCGGCAGGAATCGACTCTTATCGTTTTTCACAAAAAATCTCACCTCAACCAGAATGTCTTTTATCTTATCTATCAGCTCGTTGCCAAATGTTCCTATTTTCGAGAGTCGCTGCTTGAAGTCATTTTTAGCATGATTGAGAAATTCTTTTTTTCTATCAGGCGTCCATTCCAAGAGATTTCCCTCGAGGATTTGCAGATCCTTTTGGAATGCCGCAATTGTTGTTTTCAAGCTATTATTATATCTCCCTAAACTTAGACTCAGTCCCATAAGTTCGTTTTTTATAGTTATGCGACCCATTTCATGAATGCGATCTTCATTAATGGTTAATTCGTGAGGAAACATTATGAAAATGCCTTTTATATTAACCCCCTGTTCTATTAAGGATTGATTATCATTAAGGGTGAACAAGAGGGTATTTAACTTCATTTCAAAATAGACCAAAACATTATAGCGACGGCCCTGAAGTAGAATCCGTTGCTTTACGTAAAAGATAACTATTCCAACAATAATGGCGAAAAACGCTCCCCAAAAAGCTCCCTTAAATGCATCGGGCAAGTTTTTGAGGTATCTTCTATACAAAAAGAATAAAGCAATAATGAATAACACGAGAACGACATATCCGCTAAATAGTAATTTTTTAATCTCATTCAACCACTTTCTCTTGTTCATCTTTTTATCCTTCTGCTATCATCTATTTATTCCTTCATCCTAATTGAAAATTACATAAGCCCCTAATCCCTGGCTTATCTTTTTCATTTTGTCTATATAGATTCTCCAAAAAGCACTTATCTATTAAGGAATTGCTAAAAATTTACCTTCGCCATTTTCTCCCGTAGGTCAAGACAAAGAGTGCCATCATGAACATACCCACAAAGGCTTCAATTGAGGATATTAGATGACTGACTGGATGAACAGGACGAAGATCGCCATAACCTAAAGTGGTGAAAGTAACAGCACTAAAATAAAAATAACGGCCGATATTGGCCAGGTCTCTTAATGAGAGATGGTAAAGTAGTATCCTCGGTATATTGTAGGTTGGCAGATTATTTTCAGCGAAGCGGGTCTCGCCTATACCAAAATTCATAAAGAGAAATGCACATACTATTATTATTGCAGCTGCTCCAATTATTACTCGGTGTGGCTTTTCGCCGTAGCCGTGAAGGCATCTATGGAAAATATTATCAAAAAAGTATCTAAAAAACCAATTTTTCTGTTTCCTAATATAGTCCATTTCCTGATAATGGGCTTTTCCTTCCTCAATATAGTTGCCTTCCTGGTGCCATAATATTTTGGCTTTTCGAAAAAGGATGTCCGCATAGCGAGGATACTTGATTTTTATTTTATATAGGGAAAAAGGTTCCTTAAAGGTGGCTTCTCTAAAAGTAAGCCCCTTTCTCAAAGGTGGCTCCATAAAAGTAAGCCCCTTTCTCAAAGGTGGCTCCATAAAAGTAAGCCCCTTTCTCAAAGGTGGCTCCGTCAAAGTCAGCCCTTTCCTCAAAGGTGGTTCCTCTAAAGTCAGCCTGTTCCTTAAAGGTGGCTTCTCTAAAGTCAGCCCTTTCCTCAAAGGTGTACTGTTGAGGAAAAGAAAAACTTACAGGAAACCAGTATCCTCTAAAGTCATAGTCTTTTTTGTCAAGTTTACGCTTTATCCCTTCCTTAAATTTTTCTATATCCTTATCTTCCCGTGGTTCATGAAAAATACAATATCCTTTTTCTGAATCTACTAAGGCGAATTCAGGACATTTGTAATTGGGATCATATTTATCTTTAAATTGACAAGTCTTCTTTTCCTCACTCATTTTTTCCTCTTCTAAATCTTTAACTCATCTCCTTCATCTTAATCCTAACCCAAAATTACCCTATTTCCTATATTCTTCTAACAAATTAAGAGTAAGATTTTTGGAGATGAATTTGGGTAAATCTCCGAATAAAGCACGTCTTAGTTTCCTATTGAGTGACATGCTTTATTCAAGGAAAGACTTTAAAGCATTTAGTTGATTCTCATAATTTTGGTTTTCCTCGCGGATAGCCTCTTGAATTCTCTTAGCGACTGCTTGATGTTTTTCTTGGTCTACCGGAAGAAGAGTATGGTCACCACCAAGTCTCTCTTCGTGAAGCAATTGTTCTTGTAATTTAGAAAGTCTTTGATTATGAGATTCTACAATATTATTTAGTTGCTTTTCGATATAGTCAGCGGTTTTAGGAGGTAGAAATAGTTCAACTTTATAGCCGGGGATATAACGAAGAATATTCTTTATTTGGGGAATTCCAGATACACAAAGGCCGAAAAAAAAGATTCCAAACAGCATACCGAATAATTTTAACCATCGCCTCATTGAGAGGTTTTCTAAAAGCCATCCAACAGTAATTTCTCGTGGAAGACCAAGCTCATGATTCCTTTGATTTGCTTTAGTTGACATCAGTTCCTTCCTGGCAATGTATTTACTTGCACGTCTGATAGCTTCCTGTTTAATAGCATTTAAGATTCCATCTATAGATGCGGGATTGAAGACAAACTGATAAACGTCCGCTTTAAAGTACTTTTTGATCAATTGGCATGTTTCTGGATCCATGAAAGATAATTCTCCATCACTTCTTTTAGATAGACTTTCAAGTTCTGCTACGGACTGTCTCAATCTTGTGGTGTTGACAAAATTTAACTTAGGATCTCGTATTACCAGTGTCCTATTCCAATAATCTCGATATTCTCCAGCAACTTCCCTATACTCGGGAACAGTATCCTTCTCTGTTAAGTACTTGTTTGATGCATAATATCCTTCGGACTCCAAGTGAGCCCATTTCTCAAGATCTTTATCATTGTTTCTTTTTGCAATCTCTATGATTCTGTCGATCATTTCTGCAACACTACATTCATTCATTTTTTTCTCTCATAAAAAAGCCTCACTCGGTTCAGACGATTATATTGTATATTCTTTCAATTTTGGAGTATAAGGAATAAGTGTTACACACAAATGCTATCGGACCACTACTTATTTCAAAACTCCCTGATGGTATCTTCCGTGAATAAATTAAGGTAAATATTAGTGGTCTCTCACCTACTCTCATAGAATTGCTCAATTGTATCCCTAATTGATTCGGCAGAGTAAACAATCCCAAGTCCCATGCGTTGGGATGAACCTAGCTTTACATCTTCAATAGGAATTGATCCAGAAACAATCCCAAGCACATATGGGGTTTTCTTACTGACGCCACCTATTACTGTACCTTTACGAGGGTCGAAAATAATTGCTTGTCGTTTTAAAATTACAACGCTGCCGCTTGAGCCAGGAAAGACGTTAGCATCAATAAGAAAACCATCAATTTGTTGAGGTAAATCTCTGTATTTTTCTCTAAGTCTTTCGTTAAAGGCGTAACCTTGTGTTGGATCAGTAGCAATGATGCCTTGACGAGCTATCGGGGATACATTTCTAGGATCGTAAATTGCGCCTGGATAGCCCAATAAAAAAATCTCATCTCCAACTGTGATATTTTCTTCATTTAATTTATTTTTTGTGACAAATAAGGAGAGAGGTATCCAATTTGCTTTTATTCCCTGTTCGTTAACTTGTTTGGTTATATTTATTACAGCTATATCGAAGCCTTCTTTTGGGTGAAGGCGGACAGATGGTAAATACTTTTTATTTTCTCCAACCACTGGGATACTAATCTCGCTGACTTCTATACCATCATCGCTTCTTGTGATAACTCTAATTGATATTGACTTGGTTTGACCTTCGGGTGGTAGAACATGCTTATTAGTGACAAGGAAAGTATGTCCTCTTCCGTTGGTTATTTCCTTTGACACAAGAAAGGCGCTCCCGAAACGTGTCTTAGTTGGAGAAAGTTGGAAAGAAATGAGTATAGTACTGTTGAGGAAATACTTATCTAATCCTTGGGCCGCCGCCATACTTGCTATACAAAGAAAAGCTAGTCCAATAGAAAGTATCTTTTTCATTGAATTCCTCCATTTAATATTGATGAGAAATTATCTCGTCTTTTTATCAGTCTACTAAAATTGCCAATATGAGGAGAAAGGAATTTGAGGAATTTATTTTTCCTTTATTCTTTTTAATAATATCACAACTCTATCAAACTCAAAATCCATCGCAAGGTATTTTATATCTTCAAGTTTCACTATAGTAGGTTTATATATCCTAATCCATTTAGTTTCTTTGGGATTAATTACATCGGGATAATCTGTTATAGATGTTTTAATTTTTAGTTCATAAATACTATCATCTTGAGTTACTAAACCATATTCATCGATGAAATAATTCATTTTAATTGGCATTTTTGATTCATTGGTAATACTAAGAGTTATTGTTTCTTCTTCGATGGTCCCCCAAAAATATATAGAAGTATTAACTAAATCTTTTTCATAAGTATAAGTTATCCCAGTTTCGCTTCTTGTTACTGAGAATGCATCCTTTACTTTACTTATATTTAATACCTGCATTCCGAAAAATTGAGATTCAGTTGCCAATACTGAAGTAGCTGAACAAAACAATATCAATATAAATGATAACAATATTCTTTTCCTCATTTCTCCTCACCCCCTTTTGTGTATTCTTTCTGTGTATTTATCTTTCAAAATAAAAAAGCTTACCCCCTCATAATTTCTTATTAACTCTTACTACCCTGCCAATAATTTTAGGTTTGTCTTTTTTGGTCCAGATTATTGGTGAATATTATAGGATTATCTGAGGTAAGTAAAATATGTTCTTTATCCTGGTAGTGAACTCTCTTGACTGTTTTGCCATGATCATTAACAATCACTGCGATCTGTCCACTTTCAACGGGTGTATTTGGAGAGACAATAATTCTATCACCTTCTAAAATTACAGGTGCCATTGAGTCACCCTCCACATCAAGGGCGAAGGCTTGGGGATCGGTTATGTCACAGCCAAATTTTTTTATCCCCCGAGCCTTTCTAAATCAACATCTTACTCTTGCAATGCCGGGAGGGGGACTTGAACCCCCATGGAGAAATACCTCCACATGGCCCTCAACCATGCGCGTCTGCCTATTCCGCCATCCCGGCAAAATAGTCCGTAGTCCTAAGTCAAGATAAGGACTGATAACTACAAATTATTGAAATGTCCAAATACCTTTAAATATTAGTATTTGTTGGATCGAAGGTTCTACTTTTTACTCTTCCCTTTCTTTTTCCCCATATTCTCCACAATTGCTGCTATTCCAAAAGCGATAGCAAATATAAGACAAACCTGAGAGAATTCCACAAAGGCACTGGCTTGTAAATTAGCAGTGAGAGCGCCGGCCGATCCTTGAGAAAGACGAAGTATTACTCCTATTACCAAACTAATTCCTCCCACAATTCCAAAGAAATAGCCCAATATTTTCAAAATTAATTCCCACACTTTTTCTCCCCCCTTTCATAATTTAATCTTTTATAGTATAGCAAATTTTTCTTAAGAGGCAAATCTCACGCATTATCTATTTTTTACTGGAGAAGCGCTCTATATCTCCTTTTTCAATATTTTAGGAAAATTTATCTGTTACAGCTAATTATTTCCTCCAGAATTCTGGAATTAGAAGAATTAGAACAGTATATATCTCTAATCGGCCTAACAGCATACAGAGAATTAAAGTAATTTTGCCTAAGGATGGAATAAAAGCATAGTTTTGAGCTGGTCCTACTAAACCAAAACCTGGTCCCACATTTCCCAGGGTAGCAGCAACCGATGCCGCTGCACTTATCATATCCAAGCCCAGTGCAGACATTATAAAAGTGCAAATTACAAAAATAAATATATAGAGCAAAAAGAAACCCATAATGTTACGCATTACTTCTTCTGGAATCGTCTTATTCCCTAATTTAATTGGGGTTACTGCTTGAGGATGAACTAATTTGTAAAGTTCCCGATAAGCTTGTTTTAAGAGAAGAATGATTCGGATATTTTTAATAGCGCCTCCGGTTGAACCAGCACATCCGCCCAGAAACATTAAAATTAATAAAATGCTTTTAGAAAATGCAGGCCAGATATCATAATTTGTAGTGACAAAACCTGTGGTAGTAGCCGTAGATACTACTTGAAAAGAGGCATATCTTAAAGCAGTGAAAATTGAACTATAAATATATAATCTAAGTTGTATAGTAATAAACAGAATAGAAATTAATATTACTCCACTGTAAAAAAGAAATTCACGATCCTTAATTAGACCTTTTATATTTCCGTGAAGAACTTTATAATGAAGAGTAAAGTTCACTCCGGCAATAAACATAAAAACAATTATTATAATTTCAAAAATAGGGTTGTTATAAGCACCTACACTTAGGTTTCTTGGGGTAAATCCCCCGGTAGGCATAGTACCAAACATATGAGTTAAGGCATCGAATAACGACATTCCACTAAAGTACAAACAGACTACCTCCGACGCAGATATTGCTATATATATCAGCCACAGAATTTTGGCAGTTTCTTTAATTTTTGGTTTTAACTTATTCGGGGTAGGTCCGGGAACTTCTGACTTAAATAATTGCATGCCTCCTGCTCCAGAAGTAGGAAAAATAGCTACCAGTAACGCAATAATCCCCATACCACCTAACCATTGAATTTGGTCTCGCCAGAACAATATAGAGTAAGGATTCCCTTCTATAGAAGTAAGCACAGTAGCTCCAGTGGTAGTGAATCCAGACATAGTTTCAAAATAAGCATCAATAAAGCTGGGGAAAGTTCCTGCAAATAAAAAAGGAAGAGTTCCAAAACCACCAGCTAATATCCAGCCAAAACTAGCAATTGCAAATCCTTCTTTTGGTCCAATATATCCTTTTGGAGGAAAGAATTTCTTTAATAAAAGACCACTGGTAACGGTAATAATAATAGAAAATATTAAAGCATTAATTACTTGTTCTTGATAATAGATAGCACATATAAGAGGGAATATCATGCTTAATCCTAAAAAAGATAAAACACTACCTATGGTGTTCAGGACAATACTATATTTCACTTTTCATCTCCTTTTAGCGTCGAATAGTCTCTCTAATTTCTTTATATCAGAGGCTAAGGTAAATATAACTATTTTGTCTTTCGGTTGAATAATATCATTACCATGAGGAATAATTACTCTATTTTGATGGATAATTGCACTGATAATAGAATTTTTAGGTAAATTAGCATTTTTTAGGGGTTTGTTGATAATTTTTGAAGTTGGTTGAACTACCAATTCAATAACTTCTGCTTGCCCTTCTTTTAATAAAGCTAAAGAGACAATTTTCCCCTTTCTAACGAAACGTAGTATAGCAGAAACAGTAGTCATTCTGGGATTAACTACAGCATCCACTCCAATCTTTTCCAGTATAGGAATATAATTGACTTTGCTTATCTTTGCTATTACTTTTTTTGAACCCAGGTGTTTTGCCAATAAAGCTACTAAAAGATTATTTTCATCATATCCGGTAACAGCTACGAAAGCATCAGTAGTTTCTATACCCTCGGATTTTAAAAGATTAATATTTGTTCCATTACTATTTATTATTAGGGTATGAGGAAGTTTTTCAGCAATCATTTCACATTTTTCTTTATCCATTTCAATCAATTTAGTGTTAATACCTTCCTCAGATAATATTAAAGCTGATTGAATACCAATTCTACTTCCTCCTAAAATCATAACATTTTGAATGTTTTTAGGATTTTTACCTGCTATTTCTTCTAACTCTGAGGAATGACCTTTTTCAACCAAAACATATAAGTTATCCCCTGATATAATTTTTTCATTTCCACTGGGAATGATTATTTCATTCCCTCGGTATATAGCGGCAACTAATAAATTATGTTTAAAATTAAGATCTTTTAGCTGTTGGTTAATAAAGGAAAAACTTTTTTTCACTTTAAGTTCAAACATTTGAATTTTACCTTCGGCAAATTCCTGGGTTTGAGCAACATCCACTGGTGATTTAACTAAATTAACTATTTCCTTAGCGGTAGCCATTTCCGGGTTGATAATAAAATCTATCCCTAATTGTTCCTTAAGTAAGGCATTACCATACATATATTCAGGGTCTCTAATACGAGCAATCTTTTTAGGTACACCAAATTGCTTAGCAGCCATACAGGCTATCATATTTACTTCATCAGTATTGGTTACCGCAATTATCATATCTGTCTGTTTAATTCCTGCTTCTTCTAAAATACGGATATTAGCTCCATTACCACTAATAGTTAGCACATCTAAATTATTTTGAACAAATTGGCATATTTCATCATTTTTTTCAATTATTGTTACATCCTGATTTTCTGAGGATAGAATTTTAGCTATTTGATAACCAACTTCTCCTGCGCCTATTATAATTATCTTCAAGAAATCTTCCTCCTTTTTTATTGTAAATAAAAATTTAATCTTTTCTGAAAAATGGCAGATTTATAATCCATTAATTTTAAACCTTTTTAATTTTAATCCTGTCTCCATCCATTTCCCAGACCCATTTCCTCAGCTATCTTGAGAGCTTGATTGTATTCTTTTAGAGTGATCTTCCTATTTAACTCTTCAATGTAGATTGCCTTATAAATAGGAAAATACTGGTTCATAATACTGACAAAGGTTTTAGGAGAAATCTCCTTAGCTATAAAGTTGAAAACATCTCTGGTTCCTGCTAATTCCCGAGGAAGAATTAAATGTCTTACCAGAAGTCCTCTTTGAGCAATTTCCTTCTCATTTATTTTTAAATCTCCAACCTGCCTATGCATCTCCCTCACAGCTTTCTTAGCCACCTCAAAGTAATTGGGAGCTGAAGAGTATTTTTTACTTTCTTCTTTTCTTCCATATTTTATATCAGGCATATAAATGTCAACTATTCCATCCAATAACTTTAAAGTTTCTACTGATTCATAGCCTCCACAATTGTAAACCAGAGGAATTTGTAAACCTTTCTCTATAGCTAAATTCAGGCTAAATAAAATCTGAGGGACAAAATGAGTAGGGGTAACTAAATTTATATTATGGGCACCTTTTTTCTGAAGGCTAATCATCATAATGGAAAGTCTTTCCAAACTAACTTCATTTCCATTGCCCAGATGGGAAATAGGGTAATTTTGACAGAAAACACATCTTAAATTGCAGTAAGTAAAGAAAATAGTTCCCGATCCTCTCCATCCTGAAATAGGTGGTTCCTCTCCCAGGTGCAAATGAAAACTACTTACAACTGGGTTTAATCCTGCCTGGCAATATCCTCTCTTTTTTCCCCTGTTTACTTGACAGTTTCTGGGGCAAATTCGACAATTTTCCATTAATTTGTAAGCTTCTTTTATTCTTTTTTTTAATTCACCACTCTGGTGCAATT
>JAUWJM010000108.1 GCA_030607715.1 Candidatus Aerophobota bacterium | reverse complement strand
CGTTGAATTCACCGGGAAGGAGCGTTATTTATAGATGATGAAAATTTCAGTTTTAGGTTGTGGTAGATGGGGCTCTTTTCTTGCCTGGTATTCAGCTAAACTTGGCCACAAGGTAATTATCTGGGGTAGAGAAGAATCAAATACTCGCAAAAACTTATCCAAAAATAGGAAAAATGAATATTTAAAACTACCGGATTCCATTCCAGTGGAAAGCTCACTTGAGATGGCCCTATCCTCAGACATCGTCCTTATAGCCGTTGGGTCTCAAGGCCTGCGAGATCTCTGCAAAGATCTTACCTATTATCATATCCACAATAAAATATTTATTTTATGCATGAAAGGATTGGAAGAGAAAACAGGCAAATGCTTAACGCAGATATTCCGTGAGGAAATCTCGCAATCCGTAGATTTAGCTATCTGGGTAGGTCCAGGTCATCCTCAGGAATTTATTAAAAACACACCAAGTTGTATGGTGATAAGCTCGGATAAACCAGATATTACCAGGCAAATAGTGGCAACATTTAAAAGTGACCTTATCAGGTTTTATTATAGCCAGGATGTAACAGGAAATGAAATTGGCGCAGCTTCAAAAAATGTAATGGGCATAGCTGCAGGAATGCTTGATGGGTTAGGTCTTAGCAGTTTAAAAGGACCTTTGATGGCAAGAGGACCACGAGAAATTTCTCGCCTTGTTAAAGTAATGGGAGGAAATGAGCTAACAGTTTATGGTTTATGTCATATTGGTGATTATGCAGCAACACTTTTTTCAGACTACAGCCGCAATAGGAGATTTGGTGAAGATTTTGTCAATGGGAAAAGATTTGACGAACTTGCGGAAGGGGTATCAACTACTTCTGCTTTAAGGGCCCTTTCCAAGCAGTATAATTTAGAGTTGCCAATATGTGAGGCTGTTTACAATATTATTAAAAGGGTACAAGAACCGAGAAGGGTATTAAAGGAACTTTTTTTTCGACCAATAAAATATGAGTTTTAGAAAAATTAAACAGGTTTAGATGCTGTAATGAAAACTAAAAAAATCTTAGCTTTGGATTTTGACGGGTGTATTGTGGACAGTGTAATGGAAGCTTTATTTATTAGCTACTCTTCCTACCGGAAACACATTAACAGGCAAACAGAGATTCTTGATAATAAAGAGCCAAAGGTAGATAGTTTCTTAAATTTGATTTCCAATTATCCCTCTCAAGTAAATAAATTTAGATATCTCAGGCATTATATTAAGGATGCCTATGACTACGCGGTGATACTTTACATTATTGAAAATAACTTAAAGATTAACTTCCCGGAAGAGTTTTTCAAGATAAAACAATTACTTCCTGAGAAAAGTATGGATAACTATTACAGATGCTTTTATGATGTAAGGGTAAAGGCAAGCAAAGAAAATTTTGATGCCTGGACAAAGTTAACTCCTGGATTTAGCTGCATAGATAAGATAAGAAAATTAACAGGTAAATATAAAACTTTAATAGCTACTACCAACAGTAGGGAAAGCATAATAGGTTTATTAGCTAAACCATATTTAAATCTTAACATTAAAAAAGAAGATATAATTGATCTGCATATAAGCACTGATAAAATTATCCAGATGAGATATATTTCTAAAAATTACAATGTTAAATTTAAAGACATTCATTTTGTGGATGATAACTTGGATCATTTATTAAAAACTCAAAGATTAAGTGTTAATACATATTTAGCAAGCTGGGGTTATTGCACAAAAGAGCAAAGAATCATTGCTGAGAAAGCAAAAAACATTACTTTATTAACCGAGAAAAACCTCTATTTCGTATTAAACAGTTTTTTAAGAAAAATGTAACAGTTCAGCCACCAAAGTATGAATCTTTCTAAAATTTCTTCTTTATGCTAAAGTTTCCCTATTAAAAACTCTCCATTTTTATCTTTTTTCTCCTGAGAAACCCAAAATCAGCACTAACTTTCAATTTTTCAGTGATTTAAAAAAGGTACTTGACAAATGCAAATATTGTATTATAATATATTTGCAAATTGAAAATAATTTAAATTAAGGGAGTGAGTATATGCAGGAAAACGATGTAGAAAAGTGTGCTGAAAAGGTAATCTTTCTTGTGACAGCTATTTTTAAATCCTTTCAAATACAGCGTCCTGAAAAACTTTTCGATATTGGTATCAGTGTTTCTGAAATGGATGTTTTACATTATTTATTTTTTAAAACTAAACCCAGGATGTCAAAAATGGGAAAAGACCTCTATATTGATTTAAGCACTCTTACACGTATTGTTGACAAATTGGTAAAAAAAAATCTTGTAATTAGAGAACCAGATTTAGAGGATAGAAGAGTAGTAAGAGTAGCTATGAGTGCAGGAGGACGGAAGATAGGGGAAAAATTCAAGCAAAAAAGCAAAGAGAAAGCAAAATCTGTCTTAAGACAGATGACTCCTGAGGAAAGAAATACTTTTTTAAATCTATTAGAAACTATCTATGCCCGCATTTATAGCTGAACTTTTAGCAAAAAATTATTAATAGGAAAAGGTTATTTTTTATGAAGACTCAAGAAAAAGTTACCCAAGGAGTTAAGCACTTACTTGGAGATCCCAAAAAAGCGATATTGAAGCTCTCTATCCCAATGATAATAGGGATGTTAGCTCAAGCTCTTTATAACATAGTAGATGGTATTTGGGTTGCTGGACTTGGAGCGGATGCCTTGGCTGCAGTTGGTTTATTTTTCCCATTCTTTATGATCATTATGGCAGTGTCAGCAGGAATAGGCATTGGCGGAAGCTCAGCAATATCACGAAGAATAGGTCAAAGAAATAAAAAAGCAGCTGATAATACAGCAGATCATACCATTATATTAGGTATACTTGTAGGATTAGCTTTAAGTCTACCTTTTCTGCCCTTCCTTGAAAAGATATTCTCCTTTATGGGAGTAAAAGGAAATATCACCCAAATGAGCTCTGATTATGCCAGGGTGCTATTTGGCGGGGCAGTATTTATCTTCTTCTCCAATATAGCCAGTGCTATTCTACGTGGAGAGGGTGATATGAAGAGCGCAATGTATGCAATGCTCCTCGGGACAGGACTGAATGTGGTACTCGATCCCATATTCATATATACTTTTGATATGGGGGTAGTCGGTGCCGCGTGGGCTACGCTTACATCCATAGTGGTTTCGGCAATATTACTTTTTTATTGGCTCTTTGTAAAGAGTGATACCTATGTAAAGATAAAACTTAAGGAGTTTCATCTAAATAAAGGAATAATTAAAGAGATATTTAACGTTGGCATACCTGCCTCTTTGGCGCAGCTTTCAATGTCCATATCAATGGTTTTTCTCAATCTTGTCGTGATTAAAGCTGGAGGGACAGATGGTATCGCGGTATTCACGAGTGGTTGGAGGATAGTAATGCTCGGTATTATTCCTCTGTTGGGAATAGCGATGGGTGTTACCGCGGTTACGGGAGCTGCTTATGGAGCAAGAAATCCAGAAAAGCTTAACATAGCCTATATGTATGCAATAAAAATCGGCATTTTAGCAGAGCTTGCGGTGGCTATTATGATTGTCTTGTTCGCACCCCAAATAGCATTTATATTTACATACTCTAAGGGAGCAGCATGCATAGCCGATAATTTATTAATATTCCTTAGATGGTTGGCACTTTTCTGTCACACTGTACCCTTGGGTATGTTATCATCAGCAATGTTTCAAGGGGTTGGTAGAGGCAGAACTGCTCTATTTGTTACCATCTTAAGGACAATAATTCTTCAGGTTCCAGTGGCATATATATTTGGAATATCGTTTGGTTTTGGTCTTACAGGTGTCTGGTTGGGGATAGTAATTGGAAATGCTATAGCAGCGTCCATAGCTCTCATTTTGGGAATACTCTTTGTGAAGAGTTTCTCCAAGGCAAAGGATCGAACTGCTCAGGTAATAACTTATAAAGAATAGTTAGTCTAAAAAGGAACTTAAAATGAAACTAAGAATATCTAAATTAAGAGGAATAACTAATTGGGTTGTTAACAATCCTAAGAAAACTATAATTTTCACTGTTGTTGTTACTTTACTTTTTTGCTTTTTTATTCCTCAAATAAGTTTTAAGTCTGATATGAAGGATATGGTCCCTTTAGACGATCCGGTAATAAAGGACTTTGAAAAAGTAACAGATGAGTTTGGCTCACAGGATTTTCTTACGGTTGCCTTATGTAGTAATAATATCTTTAATTCAGACACTCTTAAAAAAATTCATAAAATGTCGGAAGAATTCTCAAATCTTCAAGGAGTAGAAAAGGTCACCACACCATTAAATATTGATTTAATCGAAGGAAGTGAAGGGTTAATTAGCATTACCCCTATTGTAGAAAAAGTTCCTGAAAGAAAGGAAGAAATAGAAAAGTTCAAAGAAAAGATTTTAAGCTCTTCTCAGGGTAAATCCTTTATAGCTAAAAATAAAAAAGCGGCTCTTATATTGGTTACTTTAGAACCGGGTATTGCTGCTACTGAAAAAGCTGATGAATTAATTGAAAAGATGTTGGTAATTATTCATCAGAATGAAGGACCAGAGGAAATTTACTTAGCTGGTGATGCCTATATATCTCATTACGCTAAAAATACAATGGGACACGATTTATACCTTCTATTTGCCCTGATAGTTTTAGTGATAATAGGATTTTTATACTTTTGCTTCCGAAGTAGAATGGGGATACTTATCCCCATGCTGACTGTTCTTATGAGCATTATATGGATGATAGGGTTTATGGCTTGTATGGGGTATCCTTTTAGCATAATTTCTATAATAGCTCCTGTTATTTTGGTTGCTATTGGAAGTGCCTATGGGATTCACATTGTAAATAAGTATTACGAGGAGATAAGAAACGGATTAAGAGGGAAGGAAGCTGCGTTGAATACTATGTCTGAGATGAATTCTCCTACGATTATGGCTGCCTTAACCACTGTTGCTGGGTTTTTGACTTTAAATACTTCCTTTGTCGTTCCTATAAAACAATTTGGAACCTCTACGGCTTTTGGAGTCCTCTCAGCTATGCTCCTTTCCTTAACTTTTATTCCAGCAGTTTTAACTCTGGAGAAAAAAATTCCTCGTTATATTAAAAAACAAAGTTCCCCTGGTATATTAGATTCTTTTTTAAAAAAGGTAGGAGCTTCTATATCAGGGCATCCTAAAACTGTAATAGTAATATCCTCTCTTATTATTTGTTTTTTCCTTTTGGGAATTTCCAAAATCAATACTGATGCTGATTTAATGAGATATTTAGGGGAAAATAGCCCTCCTGTACAATCAATTAATAAAGTAGAGGATAATTTTGGAGGAACTTCTCGGCTCCTAATAGAAATAGATGCAAAGGGAAAGAATAAAATAAAGGAGCCTGTTGTTCTTAAAAAAATGCTGGAGATAGAAAATTATTTAGATTCCTTAAAATATACTGGAGATAGTTCTTCTCTTACTGATATAATTTGCGAGATTAATCAAGTACTTCATAATGGAGATGAAAATTATTATGCTATTCCTGAAACCAGAAGAGCTGTAGCTCAAGAGCTGCTTTTGTTCACTATGCAGGGAGGCTCTGGTATTGATTCTATGGTTAGTTATAATTTCGAAAAAGCTCTTATATCTACACAATTAGAAAATGT
>JAUWJM010000166.1 GCA_030607715.1 Candidatus Aerophobota bacterium | reverse complement strand
ATCTATCAGCTAAGGAGCCCCAGATTGGGGAAAATATCGCCATAGTTAGAGCCGGAATACCAGCTAAAATACCAGTCCATCTTGCAACCTGATCTACACCAGTAACACCTAAGTCTTGGATGTAAAAGGGAATGAAAGGGAAAACAAAATAAAAGCCAACTATTGCAATTAACTGAGCTATCCATGCTGTATAGAGATTTTTTTTCCACCGTTGCATGAAGTAAGTTTTCCTTCAGTATTCTATTTTTCTTCCCAGAATGCAGTATTTTTCACTTAATCCATTGATTCAGGAGATCCCAGCTTCCTGCAATATCATACTCTTCTTTAATTAGATGTTCTATTTTTGTAGCTACTCTCATTTGAGCAGTATCAACATCATTTGGTTTCTCAGAAAGGGATTGCTCATAGATTTGCCGAATAGTGGTTCCTATATTAATTTTAGTTATGCCATTTTGAATAGCCTCTATAAGAGATGCTTTTTCAACCCCCGATCCTCCATGAAGAACTAATGGAATTTTGGTAATCTGTACCAATTCTCGAAGATGATTTAAATCAAGCCGAGCAGAAACCTTCTTTTTATCTTTAGCAACTCCACTAATTGCGCCATGAATATTACCTATAGCTACTGAGAGCCAGTCCACTCCTGTTTGTCTTACAAAAAGCTCTGCTTGTTCTGGTCTTGTGAAACCTTTTTTAGTTTGAAAAAGCTCCTCATAAGAGGGGAGAGCTCCTTTTTCATGACCAAGAACTGCACCAAGCTCAGCTTCTACTGGAACACCTTGTTGGTGAGAAATATCTACAACTCTTTTGGTAATGGCTATATTTTCTTTCAGATTGAGTCTTGACCCATCAATCATTACTGAGTTATAGCCAAGTTCTAAACTCATTCGTATTAGATGTTCCCAATCAACTTTTTCTCCATCTTCATCAATTACTGGGATATGATCCAGGTGAAGACGGCTAAACTGTTGGTTAGCTAAGACGTAATAATTTTTTGCTACTTCTCTGAAACTTTTAGCCCCAAATTTCTCTATATCGGGACGGGCTACTTCTACCAATCCAAAAGTATGGGTCTTTTTTAAAGTATCCACTATAGGCTTAATCATAGGAAGGTAGGCAACATTAAAGGCAGGAATAAGTATTCTGTGTTTATATGCCTCTCTCATGATTTGCTCAACAGGAACTTTTTCAGTAATCATCTTTTCTCCTTTGCAGTAATATTTATTAGCCCTAATCTTATCCTCTTTCACCTAATTGTCAAGATAACCGAAACCTTTAAATTGTGTTTTTTTTTGAGCCTCGCGGCAGTTGACAATTTTTAAAGATATGGTAAATTAATAAATGATGCCACAGCAGAGCTGGGGGGGATATCCTAAACTGCAAGGATAAGGGAATTCTCTATATATTTTGCCATTTATCTCCTCAGCAAGCCAAGGGATATGCTGGCATTTTTTTATACAAATTAAAGCTTTTTAAGGAGTTGACTAATGAGATACAGTAGATGGATAATTTTATTTGTAATTGCTTTAATTGCCTTATCTGTTTGGGCCATATATCCTTTAGGAGAAAAAATAAATCTGGGCTTAGATTTAAAAGGGGGTATACATCTGGTTTTGGAAGCTGATACTAAACGGATTTCTCCTTCGGAAGACCTCAGAGAAGCTGTTAATACAGCCCTGGAAATTATTAGAAATCGCATAGATCAATTTGGAGTAGCGGAGCCTACTATTGCCAGACAGGGAGAAAAACGAATTGTGGTAGATCTGCCGGGTATAGAAGATCCTCAAAGAGCTATTGATATTATTGGGAAGACAGCTCTTTTAGAGTTTAAATTATTGGATGAGAAAGGAGATTTGGAGGAGGCTCTCAAAGGAAATATTCCCATAGGAGATGAAATTCTCTACAATTTAGAGAAAAAACCCTATCTGATAGAAGCAAAAACTCTTCTTACAGGCTCAGCCCTTAAAGATGCAGCCGTGCAAATGGGAGAATGGGGCCAACCTTATGTAGCTATGGACTTTAACCCTGAGGGAGCAAAAAGATTTGCTGAAATTACTGGAAGACATGTAGGAGAAAGACTGGCTATAATTCTGGACAATGTGGTAAAGTCTGCTCCGGTTATAAAGACTCGTATTACAGGAGGAAAAGCTGTTATAGAGGGAATTTATTCTATGGAGGAGGCAAATGAGCTTAGAATAGTTCTTAAAAGTGGTGCTTTACCCATTCCTTTTAATATGATTCAAAATACTCTCATTGGACCTTCCCTTGGAAAAGATTCTATTAGAAAGGGTTTAATTTCAGGTATGATTGGATTTATAGCAGTAATAGTATTTATGGGGATTTACTACAAAAAGGCCGGGTTGATTGCCAATGCTGCTCTTCTTTTAAATATTTTGTTTTTATTGGCAGCCTTAGCTGCTCTTAAAGCTACTTTGACTTTGCCTGGTATTGCAGGGATTATTTTAACCATTGGAATGAGCATAGATGCTAATGTTATTATCTTTGAGAGGATAAGAGAGGAGTTAAGAAGAGAAAGAGCACCTCGTTCTGCTGTTGATGCCGGATATAACAGGGCTCTTAGAACTATTTTAGATGCTAATATCACTACTTTAATTATCGCTCTTATCCTTCTTCAATTTGGTAGTGGTCCAATTAGAGGATTTGCCATTACTCTATCCATTGGAATTCTATCGAGTTTATTTACTTCTATAATAGTAACCAGAACTATCTTTAATCTTATATTAGCTGGTAGACCTATTCAAAAGTTAAGTATATGATTTGAATTGATCAGGTTTAAGGTTCTTACTTGCAATTTTGCAACAGTTCAGCCACTAAGTCACCAAGGCACAAAGATAGTGATATGAATCTTAAACCTCTATCGGAAAGAGGAAGAATGTATTGCTAAAAATTTTAAGAACGGGTTTACTTGGTGTCTTCGTGTCTTGGTGGCTGGATAGTAACACAATTTTTAGAAAGTGAGGAGAAAAATGCGGATCTTCGGTGAAACTCATATAGATTTTATTCGGTTAAGAAAAATAGCTGTTATAATTTCTGGAATTGCTATAGGGGCTGGACTTATCTCTCTTGGTGTAAAGGGAGGACCAAAATTAGGATTGGATTTTACAGGAGGAATTGAAATTCACCTTAAATTTGAGAAACTTCCCAGTATAGCTAAAGTAAGATCTGGTTTATCAAGAATTGGGTTAGAAGGAGTAACCATTCAACAATATGGAAGAAAGGGAGAAAATACAGTTCTTATAAGATATCGGGTAGAGGAAATATCTCAAAAATTAGCATCCAATATTTTAAAGTATCGAGAGGAAAGAGGCAAATTTACCAATCTAAATGAGTTAAAGCAAATTCCCGATATTGAATTGGTAGGATATGAAAACTTAACTGATATTTTCACTTTAGAGCCTTCCTCTCCTGGCAAGATTGATTTAAACGAGGCAAATCAAACTACCCTAGCTTCCGTAATCCAGAATATCTACCATCAAAAAATAGCTAATAAGATAGAAAAGGCTGTAGAAAAGGAATTTGGAGAGAAAAATCCCTTTGAGGTTCGCAGCATTAATTTGATAGGTCCTAAGGTAAGTGAAGAACTCACAAGAAGTGCTATTTTAGCTGTAGTTCT
>JAUWJM010000060.1 GCA_030607715.1 Candidatus Aerophobota bacterium | reverse complement strand
TCTCTTCAGGACGAGAAAGCACTATGCCGTGGTTTGAGCTGTAATTATGTGATTACATTGGGTCCTTCATCAGGTGCTGAAGCGAGCATGGATAAAACTCTACCTATATTAACGGCCTCGGTAGGCTCCTTTACTCGTATGTGGCTTGGAGTGCGACCAGCAACTGGTTTAGCTGTAACTGGTCAGTTATCCGGATCACAAGAACTTTTGGAAAAACTTGACTGGGTATTACGGTTACCTGACCCAAAATTTGACTGGGATTTTTAAAACTAACTGTTCATCTTTTCTTTCCGTATTTATAGAGTTCTTTGCCGTTTATCACTATTTAGAAGCTCTATTGAGAAAGATTAGAGTTCATCTGCCACCAGACTAATGAGAACACCATCAAAGGTATGCTCATAACCTGGAATAAAGTCAAATTGAGAAACACGGGCTGGGTATCTGCCCGTAAAAACTCTATAAAAAATCGATGAAGAGAATAGAATATCAAAAATAAAATTAGAAGTTTGTATTTAGCTATAGCTCTTTTTTTAAATATATGCAAAATTAATCCTATTAGAAAAAGATTTAAAGAAGAGATAAGCTGAGTAGGAAAAAGGCATTGATGAGGAAAATTTTCTGCGGCTGGAGAACCGGGGGGAAAGATAAAACCAAAGCTGGAGGGAATTCCATAACAACAACCATTGAGAAAACAACCTATTCGACCTATACTAAGACCAAAAGCAATTGCTGGAGTTGCACAGTCAGCTATCTGACTAAAGGGAAGATGATGGATTTTGATGTAATAAATAGAAAAAACTAAGCCAAAGAATAATCCTCCATAAAGAACCATCCCTCCTTTCCATAACTGGTAAATTTCCTCCGGGCAAGGGATATAGTGAGAGATGTGCATTAAAATATAGAAAGTTCTTGCCCCCACCAGAGAGAAGACAATTATTCCGAGTATCAGATTCAGCATTAAATGCTGAGAAAGATGTTCTTTTTTAGTTGTGACTAAAAAGTATAAAGCAGCTACTATAGAACCCAATGCTGCCAGTAGTCCATAACTATAAATAGTAAACCAGGGAAGCTTTAAGATTATCCTGTGCATTTTTTTCTGGACAAAATTAAATTAAGACAGAGTAAAACGGCACCAATTACAATGAATATATCGGCTAAATTGAAGATAGGCCAAAATTTCATATCAATAAAATCTATTACTCCTCCCCTAAATACTCTATCCCATAAGTTTCCTACTGTCCCAGCGATGATGAAAGCTATCCCAATGCTTCCTTTTTTCTTTGTTTTTAGCAGCCAGAGAAAGATAAAAATAAGGCTTAAAAAAATAATAAGAAAAATAGGAAGATAAAAGAGGTCAGAGAAAAAGCCCATAACTAATCCCTGGTTTTTTACCAGCGTAAGATAGATAAATTCACCAACTGCGGGAATTGAGCTACCCGGCAAAATGTAGAAAATGACCAGTTCTTTGGAAATTTGATCAACAATGAAGAGAAGAAAAATAAATAAAACAAAGATTATACTTTTCTTACTTATGTACATCTTTTTATGCATAACTTTATTTTTTAAAACTATCAAACAATGTCTTTCTTTTGGAGTATTATAATGGAAACTGCGGTGGGAAGCAAAGTTAGAATTCCCAGTACAACCGCTATTGATTTAAGAAAAAGATTTAAGGATACCTTAAAAGAAATTCCCCCTCTTAAGAAAAGAACAGCTTGTCCTCTGGATATATAACCTATAATATTGTCTATATAGTAAGAAAGAGAAAATTTCTCTAAAATATGGGATGCTGAGAAGGGAAGGTAAAGTATCATCCAGTCAAAAATATACCAGGCAATCAATAACAAAAATCCGGCTAAAATTACCGCTAAAGTATTATCCATTAAACTTGAAAATAAAGTTGAAATTGAGGTATAAACAATTCCGGTTAAAACCAGGACTATTACATAACTAAAAAATATTTTAGTTTCTATCAGACCAATTCCCAAAAACTTTAAAGCAACATTAAAGATAGTTAATTTTAAGAGAATTAAAACCAAGAAAACCAGCAAAAATGATAAATATTTTCCTATGACGATTTCCCAACGTTCAAGAGGTTTGGATGCTAAAAGCTGAAGCATTCCTCTTTTCTTTTCTCCAGCAATAAAATCACTGGCATTAATGATGGCTGTTAGGGCTATAGGTAAGGGAGCAACATCTAAATAGACCATCATACATATTTTTGGCGTTACCTGCGTAATCCATCCTCCGGTCATTTTAACAATTATGGAAGGATTATGATACATCATATAGGAAAACCATATACCAATTACTGCCGGTAAAAAGATTAACAATAAGGAAAACAGAAATCGCCGAGAAGATAAGTAGCTTGTAACTTCCCGATGGAAAATAATTGGTAAATACATTATTCTCCTGCTCCAATCAAAGCCTTACGGTAAACTAAAGGAAGGCCTCCTTCTTTCTTAATTTGTTCGGCTATTCCCTGAAATAGTAATTTTCCATTGTTTATGATAACAATATAATCAGCTACTTGCTCAATCTCAACTAAAAGATGAGTAGATAAAAATACTGTTTTCCCTTCCTTCTTTATTTTTATAATTTTATTTAGGACCCTTTCTCTTTCTATAGGGTCCAAACCCTTTGTAGGTTCATCTAAAAAAATAATTTGAGGATTATTTAAAAGCGACTGGGCAATAGCTATTCTTTGTTTCATTCCTGCTGAATATTTCTTTATTTTTATATTTCCCCACTTTTCAAGGTTAACTTTTTTCAATAACCTTTGAGCACTATCTTGAGCTTCTTTTTTGTTTAATCCGCTTAATCTACCCATGTAGCGCAAAAAACTTACTCCGGCCATATCTCCATACATTCCCGCATATTCAGGTAAATAGCCTATATTTCTTTTAATAAACTTTAGCTCTTTTTTAAGATTATATCCGAGAATGTCTACTAATCCAGAGGTAGGTCTGATAACACCGGTGAGAATCTTTATCAAAGTAGTTTTACCAGAGCCGTTTGGCCCCAAAAGACCAAAGACCCCCTTTTCAACAGTTAAAGTTAAATTAGAGATAGCTTTGATGTTGCCAGTGTATATCTTAGATAAGTCTTTTATTTTTATTACTGTTTCCATTTTAAAGATACATCAGGGGCTTTGCTCCCTGAAGCTCCCTTTTGTTTTGGAGAGGTGCCCAACAGAAAAATGAACTCAATCTATCCAGCTATTTCTTTGCAGTAGAGTAGGGGAGATTTTAACTGTCCCCTTAACTTACCGAAGAATTTCACGGTAGAGGAATTTCAATAACTTTTAAAAAAGAGAATTATCTGTTTTTATTGGGGATATACCCCCACCTATTTCCTCCCCCTGGAGGGGGAGGATTAAGGAGAGGGGGAAATTTTACCCCAACGCTACTGTAACGCGCAGCTCGTCCCCTCGCTTATCTTGCTTTAATATTTTCCCAGGGGTAAAAGTGTAAAAGGGAAAAGGGTAAAAACCTAAGGAGACATAGAGCAGCGGAAGCCCAGACCCTCACCCTCACTGCACGGATAGCCGTAGTTGCGTGCAGTGCAGTGCATTTCCCAGGCAAAATCGCCCCAGTAGCCACCACGACAGACGTGCTGAGAAGCATTGTTAGTGCCCTGTGGGTTCTTATAAAGACTTTTTGCGTAATAGTTTTTATCATACCAGTCAGAACACCACTCCCAGACATTACCAGCCATATCATAAAGACCATAGTTATTAGGAGAGAAAGAGCCTACAGGGAGAGTTCCTCTGCCTTGGCCTAGTAGACATCTCGGTAGTAAGATTACCTTTGTAATCCCAGTAATTACACTTTCCCTTTGGATCATCATTTCCCCAGGGATATTTCTTTACCTTTAAGGATTACTTTCTTTAAAGATTCGGCTATTTTATCTAATAAATTGAAGAGCTCATCTTCTTTTCCTCTCTCCTGCACTGCAGCTCCCGGGATAGCCTTAGCTGTTTCTACCTCAATTAAGCGAGCATTAATCTGGTAGGTATCACCAATTTTTGTAAAACTACCAATAACGCTGAATTTTGCGCCGACTAATCTACCCAGCTTAGCCGATGTAGTATCATCTATAATGTCGGTAATACTAAGATTTAACTCATTTAGAGAAGCTTCCTTTAGCCTTCCTCTTTCAACTAAATTTAACCTTCCTGTCTTTTGAAGGTAAGTATAGATATGCTCAGAGATAGTTTCATTTAGATGATTTAGGGCTGGAGAACCACTGGTGTTTTCAAAATTAATCACGGCAATCATCTCTAAAGATTTATCTTGGCCATAAAGAGGAGTAATAAAAAGGGAAAAAATAAATACCGATAAAAGAATAACAGTTCCAGCACTTATCGTTAATTTCATCTCATTAATTTCCTTTAAAACTTACTTAAAAAAGTTAACAATTTTGGTAGAAAGGTCTTCAGCAAGATTCTCAATAGCTCGGTTTACTAATACTTCCGGCGGCTCAGGAAAGCGTTTCTCCTCCCTGGTAAGATTCCATCGTATATGCCAGGGAAGTGCTCTCTCATCTCCCCGGAAAGTAGCCCACTGGACTTCGTCCTCTTCCTGACGTCTGAGTGTTTCCGATTCAACAATTCTCCCTGTGGCAACATCGATAATCTGAAAACTCGCGGTTACCTCTACTGTGCCTTTTTGGGTATAAGCAGTCCAGCTTGCATAAACTTTGTAGGAGCTACCTTCTTTAGGATGAATGGTTGTAGAACCAGAGTCGTGAGTGACAGTCCGAGGAGGATAATTCTCGGTAATAGATAGAATTCTTCCAAAGATGAAAGAATGTAAACCTAATACTTTCCCAATATGGGCAGCGGTGCTGGGGTCAATGGTTTCGGTAGTCCCCAGTTTCTGCTCAGTCATAAGCTGCTGAAGATAATCCCTGGTTACAAAATCCATAAATTCGGGGTGTTTTTTTATGGTTTTACTGATAATGGAATCGGTCATAAGAGCACCAATATCACCAAATTCTCTTTTACCTGACCTATTCTCAAAGGGCATAATAGCCACCCTTTTGCTTGCTTTTTCTCTCACTTTATCATAAAGAGTCTCTGAGTCCTTATAGCCGGGAATAAAATTTTGAGTTAGTCGAAATTCTATAGCGGCGCTCTTATATTTCCCTTCCTTCATTAAAGAAAGACCTTTTTGGTAGTGAACTTCAGCAGCTTTCTGAGCAGAGAGTTGTCTTTGCCTTTTGATATTAGTGACATCTACACCAGGAAAATCACCTCCAAGAGAGGAAACACTGAGATTTAATTTGAGTAATGCATCATACTCAGCTACCGCCTGGTCCCATTTATTCTGAGACTGGTATTTCTCCGCTGAATCTCTGTGCTTATCATAAGCAAGGGGAGCAACTTCCTTTAATAGAGAAATAGCCTCGGCATAGTCCGACTTAGCTTTAAGAGAATCTACGCATTTATAAACAGCATTATCGTAATCGCCCTGATTATAATATTTTTGGGCCTGTTGGTAATCCTGGCCATATTTCATAAGTACGCATCCTGAAGTTAAAGAAATACCGAGAAGAAGAATTACTATCTTAAGAATTGATTTTTTCATTTTTTGCTTACCTCCCAATTTTGATATAATAGTTACCATAGTGACATATGTCCCTATTTTAGCTTTGCTAAATCCTTATTTCACTCTATTTCCAGATCAATTCTATTCTGTGTTGTTCCAATTACTTTAATTGATAAATCCTTTATGTTTGAAAATCGACTGGCCAGAAGACTACAATCACCTTCAAAGTCCACTTCAAGCATGGCTACATCTTTAAGATACGATCTTCGGAAAAGATTTTTAATTCCTCTAAAGTTTCTAATGTTTGCTTCTAAATTTTGAAGTATATCTTCGCTATCTATACCAACTATAGTTAAAAGAATTCTATTGTAGCCAACTACCTCCTGACGCCATTGTTCAAAAAGTTTATCAAGAAACTTCTCACCTACTTTCTCTACGGCCACTTTTACCACCATTGAGCGCGCACCAAGCCTGGTGGAAGCGCCTTTGCGAAAAGGGCCTAAACTTTCAGCAATAAGTAGCCTGGCGGTATCACTTCTTACTACTCGCAGCTCCAGGAGACAAGAGTAAAAATGAAAGTCGCTGCCATAAAGATTCTCTACTCCTGAATATTCGGCTAAAACCTGTCCAGTAACCACAATCTCTGCCCCTATCTCATAACCAAAAGCTGCCGCACGTTGATAATCATTATAGTTCAGAGCTACATCGCGGGCTTTGTTTATGTCCACACGGGATTTATCAACCAAATTAAGATTCCTGGCTAATAAGATTTTCTCTAATTCAATTTCTGCAGTATGGCTTAAAGCCAGCCTTCCATCTACTATTTCACTAATAGTAACCATAATGCGAGGATCTCCTTTAAGAGTTTTGATAAGATTAAGAGCCATAAGGTCGTATTTGAGTTTAGTTAAACCAACTACCGCTCTTATTGTAACCCGTGTTAGACCTTTTTCCTTCATAGTTTTCAAAATTTGATATGACCTTACATAGCCTTTTGCTTGAATATAAATCTCATCACCTATGAGTTTGTATTCCTGAACTATAGTCTGAGAATCCACAAAGACCCCAACTCCTTGCTCAACTGCATTTCTTAGAGCATCATTCATAGCTTCATCTTCAGCTTTAATTGAGGTTCCTTCAGCTTTTCCTTCCACAATAACTACTTTCTCATCCACATCTTTACATAATGCAGGGACCGTTCCTAAAAGACTAAGTGCCATGAAAAATAACAGAAGACTTCTTATCCATCTTTTTATTGTCATATAACATCCTCCACATAAATTTTTAGCAACAAGATATTTGAGGGGGACAATGCAGAGCGTTTTCCCCATCAACGTTGAAGCTGCTCCTTCAAGGAGTTTACCGACTTATATTTTCTCCATAATCTCTTTAAGTTGTTCGTAAGTTAAATAAACCTCTACTTCCCAGCTTCCATCACTCATTTTCTCTGTTCTATCTACTACGACTCCTTGTATAATACCCTCTACAGCACTTTGTATCTTGTCTTCAGTGGTGATAAAATCCTCTACTTTAGTCTTGCTGGTAATTTGAACTCCTTTAACTGCTTCTAATAGGTTTCGACAAGCATCAAGCTTAGCTGCTCTTTGGGCTAAAAGATTCCCTTGAGCTTCATTTACGGCATCAGGGGGCACAGCTCCTCTTCCCACTTCTCTAAAAATCTCTCCCGGCTTAACTCCTAACTGCTCTGGCCTGGGTTTGGTCTGGGGCTGAGGACAGATACAGCCAGCAGTAAGGGTAGTTAATGCCAGAATTCCTATTAAAATAATTACTTTTTTCATTGTTTTTTTTCTCCTTTAGCATAAACAAATTAATTTTCTATTCCCAGAATTTGAGGAAGATTTACTAATTTTAACTCCAGTTCTACCTCATAACTACCATCTTCAAATTCCTGCGAGCTAATGACTTTAGCACCTCTAATAAAAGCATCAACCTTAGTTCTGATAATATCTCTCTGGACTACATAGAGTTCCACGGTAGTTTCTGAGTCAAGGTAGAATCCATAGACTCTCTCGGCTAAATTTCTATAGGCATCAACTTTAGCCGCTCGCTCAGCCATAAGTTTTCTTTGGACAAGACTTCCTTCTTCTCCGGGAGCTCCTCTTCCCTTAACTCGGATAGTAGTATATCTCCATCCTAAAGTTTTTTCTGAAGAACTCTGGGTAACTGTTTCCCTGGGTACACTTATTGCTACCTGATCCCAATAGTCAGGATGAACCCCAGCACCGGTAGCTTCAATTACTGGACCAATAGCCTTAAGGTAGTGCCGTATCTCTGAAGGAAGAGCTTCTACAGAAAGTTCAAGATCTACCTCAGCAATCCCTTCAGATAAAATTCTTTCAGCAACTACTCTTGCACCTCTCAGTTTTCCCATTACATGAGTGCGGATTTCATCATTCTCGGTAAGAAAATCTTTGACTAAAGTTTCAGAATCAATCCTTACTCCCTGGATAGTTTCTAATAGATTTCTTTGCGCATCTACTTTAGCCGCTCTTAGAGCAAGAAGTTTTGATTGAGCATCAAACGGATATTTAGCTTCAAAATCTTTGTAAGAACCGTATTGGATAATTTTACACAAAGGAGAAATATCAAGTTCTATACTAACCTCAGCAGTATTATCGGCAAAAACTTTGCTTTCTATCACCTTAGCTCCCTGGATAAAAGCGTGAACCTCTGTCCAGATTCTATCCTTATCTACAACGAAGTCCTTAACCTTAGTGTAAGCATCAAGAGAAAGACCCCAGACTTCTTCGGCTAAATTGCGGTAAGCATCACTTTTAGCGGCTCTAATAGCCAGGAGCTGAGCTTGTTCTGTGGGTGTATCCCTGGGGGCAGCTCCTCTTCCTTCAGCAATTATAGTTTCCTTTGACCATTCAGGTAAACCTAGTGGTTCTGGTCTTCTCCTTACAAGGGGAGGTGCTCCCGCTCCCGTGGCTCTTATCGTCTCTGGTAGACCCCGTACTCTTCTTCTAATATCCAGGGGAAGACTTGCCTTTTTAATTTCTATATCTACTTCTACTAAACCATTTCCTAAGAAACGTCTGTCGGTAACATAAGCTCCTTGAAGACAAGTATGGAGTTCGGTTCGAATTACATCATTCTGGACAATAAAGTCTCTTACCGTAGTCTTAGAATCAAGCTGAAAACCCTTAACTGTCTCGGCTAAGTTTCTGTAAGCATCAACATAAGCGGCTCTTAAGGCTAAAACCTTAGCTTGAGGCTCAGTTTTTACCTGTTTTTGGCCCCAAACAGAACCCGTTAATAGTAAAATGCCCACTAAACTTACCAGTATTACTGTAATTAATTTTTTCAATTTCACTCCTCCTTATTTTAAATTTAGTTTCTTGTTTCTTTAAAAAAATTGTTTTCACTCAAATTTTTTCCATAATTGATCAGGTAAATATATCTTTAACTTCGGCATAGGATAGTGCTTTTGATTGTCGGTTAAAAGAATTAAGTCATTAGCAACAG